>JALSQA010000054.1 GCA_026985685.1 Campylobacterales bacterium
GCATTAGCAGAATCAAAATATTTAGGAGAAAATAAAAGTTTTGTACTACTATATATGGGTACAGGGTTAGGAAGTGCTTTTGTTGAAAAAGGCAAAATTCTCAGAGGTCAGAACAATCTTGCAGGGGAGATAGGGCATATTCCATATAAAGAAGCACCTTTTGTCTGTGG
Source organism: Campylobacterales bacterium (assembly GCA_026985685.1). Classification (GTDB taxonomy): domain Bacteria; phylum Campylobacterota; class Campylobacteria; order Campylobacterales; family QNZT01; genus QNZT01. The sequence goes on from JALSQA010000054.1 coordinate 171, forward strand.
ATGCGGTAAATATGACTGTTTAGAGTTATATTGCTCTGGGAGTGGTATTCAAAAATGGATAAATTACCATGGATTAAAAACACAACCAACGCTACAAGCACTCAAAGATGATAAAGATGAAGCGGCACAACAAATATTGTATAACTTTCATCAAGGACTCATTTTCGCTACTTCGATGCTTGTAACTATGCTAAATCCACAATACCTCGTACTAGGTGGAGGTGTTTTTATGAAAAATCCATATCTTAAAGATATCATACAAAAGGGATTTTTAAACCATGCACTGGCAAAATCTGCCGATACTACAAAAGTAACAATATCTGCCTATGAAAATGCAAACCTCATAGGTGCAAAATTATTAGAACATTATAAAGGAAATATATGAACAATTACACAATCAAAATAGCAGATCAATACGAAACAAAAGCAGCTTATTTTAGTATGGAATTTGGTATTCACCAAGCTCTTAAGATATATTCAGGAGGGCTTGGATTTTTGGCAGGTTCACATATGAGAAGCGTTTATGAACTTCGTCAAAATGTCATAGGTATAGGTATGCTATGGTCTTATGGTTACTATGATCAACAAAGAGAAGCAGACGGTAGCATGAAAGCAGCACATATAGAGAAAAAATATCAATTTTTAGAAGATCCAAACATCACTATAACCGTAGATATCAACAATAAACCTGTATATGTGAAAGTCATGCTCTTAAAACCTGAAACTTTTCAAAGTGCCCCTATGATCTTACTCTCTACAGACATAGAACCAAATGATTATCTCTCTAAAACTATCACACACAGACTTTATGACGGAAATCAGGAAACAAGAATTGCTCAAGAAATTGTTTTAGGTATTGGTGGAGTTAAAGCACTTGAAGCACTTGGGAAAGAGATCGATATCTACCACATGAACGAAGGTCATGCAGTTCCTTTGACATTTAATCTTTATGAAAAATACCAAAATGTTGATGAAGTAAAAAAGAGAGTTGTCTTTACAACACATACACCAGAAGCAGCAGGAAATGAAGAACACAATATACATCTATTGCACAGGATGGGCTTTTTCGCATCACTTGACCTTGATACTGTCAGAGAAATAACAGATACAAGAGGTGAAATGTTTAGTTTAACTGTTGGAGCATTAAAATTGTCAAAAATTTCAAATGCAGTATCCAAAATTCATGCAGATGTTGCCAATGATATGTGGAAAGATGTACTTGATGAAGATGATAAAATCATAGCAATTACAAATGCACAAAATAGAAAATACTGGCAAGACATGGTTCTTACACGTGCACTTAATGAAGATATAGATTATGAAATCATTGCAAGAAAAAAACACCTAAAACGCATGTTATTTAATATCGTCGCAGATCAAACTGGAAAAATGTTTGATCCAAATGTACTTACAATTGTATGGGCTAGAAGATTTGCAGAGTATAAAAGACCAGGACTTTTGAAATATGATTTTGAAAGATTTATAAAAATGGTTGAAAATACAAGACAACCAGTTCAAATCATATGGGCAGGTAAACCTTATCCTACAGATGGTATCGCTGTTGGAATTTTTAATGAATTACTTTATCTTTCAAAAGATATTAAAAATATCGCAGTACTTACAGGTTATGAATTAGATCTCTCTGCTGCTCTTAAAAAAGGTGCTGATATTTGGATAAATACTCCAAGAATCAACAGAGAAGCTTCAGGAACAAGTGGTATGACAGCTAGTATGAATGCAGCTATTCACTTCTCAATACCAGATGGCTGGCATCCAGAATTTGCAGAACATGGACACAATGCATTTACAATACCAGGATGCAATGGAGATCTTCCAACATTTGAGCAAGATAAACTAGATAACAAAAACATGATGGATGTTCTTGAAAATGAAATCATACCAATGTACTATACAGATGAGAAAAAATGGGTTGGAATTATTAAAAATGCTATGCGTGAAGTAGTACCATTTTTTGATTCAAACAGAATGGCTCATGATTATTATGAAAAGATGTATAACTATCCATATACACCAAAAACAAAAAAACATAAAAGAGAGACAGATAAATCTCATAAAATTTTTGAAACTGCTTAAATATTTACGACAAAGGGAGAAAGTCTCTTTGTCGTTAAGTTGATGAAACTACAGGCACCATTTCCTATAAATATTTTTTTATTATATCCGATATATTGATATATTAAATACTAGGATTAAAATAATGAGTGCGGTTATAGAACTTTTTCCATTTGCTAAAAAAACAAAAGAAGATATCGAATACCAAAATAAACTCCTCTCTAAAGTTTCACTCACTGGAAAGATAAATGCAAATAATTTTTCAGCAAATCTATTTGAATATACTGATCAGACTATTGAAAAATTTGAAATTCTTAAAGAAGAATTGATCGAGTCACTTGTAACAGAAAATCATACTAAAGTATACGAAGAATTATCACTTAAAGCTCAACTTTCAATAGATGTGCTAAAACGAAATCTATTTGAAAGGACTGCGGATGTAGGTTTTTTAGCCACAGATGGTGAAATCATTAAATTTTTAGAATCAGATAATATAGATATAGCTGATATGCAGGACAGATTACAAGAGTATGTCAAAAAATATAGTGTTTATGATGATGTTTTGATTTTCGATACAAAAGGAAATTTGAAAGTAAATATCAATGAACAAAACACACTATCTCATTCATCTGATAAAATACTCCATCAAGCACTAAATAGTGAAACTTTTATAGAACAATATGATCATACAGATATCATCAAATATAAAAACAAAGCCCTGCTCTATGCACAAAAAATTGTATCTCAAAATAAAACTATAGGAATACTATGTCTTAGTTTCAAATTGAAAGATGAATTAGAAAAGATTTTTAGTGGATTTGATCTTAAAGATGAGATAATAGCTTTAGAAGATTCAAACGGTGTGATCTCCTCTAGTAACCCAAAACAAATAAGAGAAAATAGTCGTATTACATTTACTAAAATGGACAATACCCTGCTCTATAAAAATAGGTTTTTTAGTGTAAAAGTAAAAACAAAAGGATATCAGGGTTATACAGGACTTGACTGGAGTTGTATTGCAATTGCCACAAATATTCAGGAAAGTCAACCAAATAGTGAAAAGTCAGTTAAACTCACACCAAAATTACAGCAAATCATAGATGAAGCTCATGAAAGAGTAGATGACTTAAGCGATGTTATCATCAACGGTGAATTAACTGCATCAAAATATAGAGAATACACACTTTCTCCAATTTTAGACAATCTTCGCACTATCAGTGATACTCTGTTAGAGAATATAAATACATCTGCTGCTTCTTTGACAAATATCATAACTGCCGGACTTTTAAGTTCTACTAATATTGCAAGTAAATTTGCTATTGATTTAATGGATAGAAATCTTTATGAAAGAGCAAATGACTGTAGATGGTGGGCATTAACGCCACTTTTTATACATGAACTAAGCAACAAAACACCTAATATTCAAAACCTTACTTCAACACTAAAATATATTAATGAACTATACACTGTCTATACAGATATATTTTTGTATGATACAACAGGTACTATCATAGCTTCTTCTTATGATCAATCTTTGGTGAACATGAATATAAGCCAAACAGCAGTGAGTGCTACACTTCAAAATAGAAATTCTCAACACTATTTTGTATCACCATTTGAAAAAACAAAATTATATAAAAATGAACCTACCTATGTATATCATGCATCTATCACAAATGATACAAAAGTAGTTGGTGGTATTGGTATAGTTTTTGATAGTAGCATTGAGTTTAAAAATATGCTCACAGATAGTATGCTTGAAAATAAAAGAGGTTTTTCATTTTTTTGTGATGCTTCACAAAATATTATCGCATCCACTCACCCTACACTAAAACCACTCGATAAATTAAATTTACCACAAAGTTATTTTCAACATAAAGATGTATTTCAAAAGTTTATTACTTTTGAAGATAAAGAATATCTATTAACTATAGCACCATCAAAAGGATATAGAGAATACAAAATCCAGGACAATTATACAAATGAAGTTTTTGTTGCAACTTTTATAGAAGTTTAAGCAAAAAACTTAAACTTTTGGAATACTTTCTGCTATAATTTCTAAAATATATTTTATTGTAAGGATTATAAATGAAAGCAGTTGTCATGGCTGGAGGATTTGGAACCCGTATCCAACCTCTCACTACTTCGCTCCCAAAACCTATGCTCCCTGTAGTCAACCTCCCGATGATGGAACATATCATCGTAAAACTAAGAGATGAACTTCATATCAAAGAGTTTGTCATACTCTTATATTTTAAACCAGAAACTATTAAAGATTATTTTAAAGATGGTGATGACTGGGGTATCAAAATATCCTATGTCCTTCCTGATGATGATTATGGAACAGCAGGAGCTGTTAAATGTGCTCAGGAACATATTGGTGATGATAATTTCATCATTGTAAGTGGTGATTTGGTAACAGATTTTGATTTAACAAAGATTGTAAATGCACACAAAAACAAAGAAGCAAAATTTACTATCGCACTAACTCCAGTAGAAGACCCTTTACAATTTGGTGTAGTAATCACAGATGAAAATGACAAGATAGAGAAGTTTTTGGAAAAACCAGGCTGGGGTGAAGTCTTTAGTGATACGATCAATACTGGTATCTATATAGTAGAGCCTGAAATTTTAGAATTTATTCCACATGAAAAGAATTTTGATTTTGCTAAAGATCTTTTTCCTTTGTTGATGGAAAATGATATCACTTTATGGGGACCAAAAATAGAAGGATACTGGAGAGATGTAGGAAACCCTCAAAGTTATAGAGACGTTTATGATGATATTTTAAATCTTCGTTTTTCATTTGATTTTCCAGGTACAAAAACTATAACAGACACGGGTATACTCTACAAAAGTGACAACAATTCATTTTCAAATGTCAAGATTACTGGAAATGTTGTTATAGGTAAAAATGTCAAAATAGGTAAAAATGTAGAACTTAAAAATACCGTCCTTGGTGACAATGTAAAAATAAAAGATAATACAATTTTATCTGATAGTGTTGTCTGGGACAATGTTAAAATAGGTCAAAACTGTCAACTAAATCATGCAGTAATATGTGATAAAAACACAATAGGAGATCATGTTAAAGTCAAAGAGGGTGTTATCATGGCAGAAAACTGTGATATTGGTGACAATGTAAGCTTTGAAAAAGATGTCACTGTCTGGGCAGACAAGATTATAGATGAAGGTTCAATCGTTAGTAACAATGTCGTTTGGGGAAGCAAATATAAAAGTTCTATTTTTGAAGATGGTATGGTAAGAGGAAGAACAAATATCGAACTCTCATGTTCTATGGCAACTAAACTAGCAGAAGCACTAGGTACTATGTTACCTATTGGTTCAAAAGTATATGTTTCAAGAGATTTTCACAGAAGTTCAAGAATGTTAAAACGTGCATTTTTAGGTGGATTGTTATCTACTGGATTAGATGTTGTAGATATCACTTATATGCCTTCAGCTGCTATGCGTTATAACTTAGCAAACAATGATAACATCAGTGCAGGTGTGCATTTTAGACAAAGTATCACAGACAAAACACATACAGAGATCATACTCTTTACAGAAGATGGACTGAGAATTGATACAAACATGGCAAAAAATATAGAACGTCTGTTTTTTAGAGAAAACTTTCGTCGTGTAGATAGTGAAGATATTGGTGAGATTACAGAAGAACAATTTTTAGAAGAGGTTTATGCTAAAGATATTCTTTCTCATTTAGATTTAGACATGATTAAAAGCAGCGACTTAAAAATCGCAGTAGACATGATGAGTGGTGCTGTTTCAAAAATTTACCCAAAACTTTTAACAGGTCTTGAACTTGACAATGTCGTTTTAAATGCTGTTCCAGATGAGAAGAAACTTTCAACACTTCCAACATTAGCAAAAAAATCACAGGAAAATCTCTCTAAAATAGTTACATCACTAGGTCAGAATATTGGATTTATGATTTACCCAAATGGACAAAAAATGCGTCTTATCTGTGATGAAGGAAGAGTATTAGATGAGCATATAGCACTTCTTAGTGTACTTTATATGATAAACGCTTCAACAACACAAAAGAAAAAAATATTTTTACCTGCATGGGCTCCGGATATATTTGATGAGAGATTTGAAAACTTAGAGATCCAACGAGGAAAATACAGCAATTTTACAAAAGAAAAATTAAGTGAATACTATCTAGTTGCATCAGTTGAAGGAAATTTTGCTTTTATAGATTTTGCATTAAATCGTGATACTGTTTTTGCTTCTTTAAAAGTAATTGAGATGATGAGTAAACATAACTTTGTCCTCTCAGATATAGCAAAACAGATGGCAACATTTTACTATACTTCTATCCAGCAAGAGTGTCCAAATAGTCTCAAAGGGACAATGATGCGTAAATTTTTGGAAGATTCAAAAGGTAAACCATCTTCTATGGTAGATGGTGTTAAAATATGGGTTGATGAAAATGCCTGGATTTTGATGATCCCAGATCAATACACTGATCATCTAAATCTATTCGTACAGGCAAAAGACAAAGCACAAGGTGATGAAATCTTACAAACTTATCAAGACAAAATCAGATCCTGGACAGAAGAAAAAGTAGCGGAGACTTTGTAATTTGAAAAAAACAACTGTTAGCTTTTTGTGGCATATGCACCAACCATACTATTGTGATGACCTCCGTGGTGAGGTCGTCATGCCCTGGGTATTTTTGCATGCAATTAAAGATTATTATGATATGCCATGGTATCTTTCAAAATATCCTGAAATCAAAGCAACTTTCAACCTTGTTCCATCACTATTGGTACAATTAAAAGCATACGAAAATAAAGATATCAAAGATTATTTTTTACAAACACTAAAAAGTGAAGTTTATAACTTAACACTAACAGAAAAAACTTACCTCATCGAATATCTTTTCTTTTCAAATACAGAGCACATGATCAAACCATTACCACGATATTATGACCTCTTTTTACAAAAAGAACATTTTAAAAGTTATAAAGAAGTTGCTCTAAGTTTTAGTGATGAAGATTTTCTGGACTTGGAAGTACTTTTTTTACTTTCATGGTGTGGTCAGTATCTAAGAGAGAACAATACACTTGTAAAAGAGCTTATTCAGCAAGGTAGAGATTATAAACAAGAACAAAAAACAAATCTAATCTCAACACTACTTGATTTTACAAAAGAGATTATCCCTTTTTATAAAAGCTTGATGGAATCTGGACAGATTGAAATTTCAACTACTCCATTTAATCATCCTATCTCTCCGCTATTATTTGATATCCAAAGTGCAAAAGAATCAAATCCATATACCACACTTCCAAAGTATGAAGGCTCACTAAAAGATGATGCCCTGCAACAAATAGATCGTGCTATTAACTATTATGAGAAGCTTTTTGACAAAAAACCTACTGGTTTTTGGCCAGCAGAAGGTTCTGTAAGTTATGAATTTTTAGAAATTTTAGCACAAAAAGGAATCAAATGGGCAGCAAGTGATGAAGAAGTACTTTATAAAAGCGGACATTTTACAAAAAAAGATATCTATAAAAATAACATTCTAACTTTTGAGGACACTAATATAAATCTCTTTTTTCGAGATAAAACTCTAAGTGATCTGATCGGCTTTAGCTATAGCGGATGGAGTGCAAAAAATGCGGTAGATGACTTTTTGCAACGTATTCTTGATATTCATCAAGATAGTGAAAATATTCAAAATATCAATGTCATACTTGATGGAGAAAATGCATGGGAACACTATCCAGACAATGCCAAAGAGTTTTTTGAAACTTTATATGAAAAACTCTCACAAACCTCTTGGTGTGAAGCAACACGTTTTTGTGACATTAGGCAGGAAAAAGATTTACCACAAAATACTCTTTTTGACTTAACTCCAGGAAGTTGGATCAATGGTAATTTTGATATCTGGATAGGACATGAAGAAAAAAACAGAGCCTGGGAATTGATTTTTGAGACAAAAAAGGATTACCAAAAGTATGCCAGAAACTTAGATACAATTACAAAAGAAAGAATTGTAAAAGAGTTTCTTATAGCCGAAAGTAGTGACTGGTTTTGGTGGTATGGTGATGACCATCATACTGATTTGGCATCTACTTTTGATTTACTATTTCGTACACACTTGATAAATATCTATACCCTTATGGCTAAAAAAGTACCTAAAAAACTTTACAAACCTATTATTGATGAGAGTAAAGAAGAAAATAGTTTTTTTCATAAAGCACAAAATTATATCACACCCGTACTAGATGGAAAAATTACAGATTTTTTTGAATGGATGGGTGCGGGTGAGATGGATTTGGAAAATGAACTCTCATCTATGAATATGGATAACTTCATCATCAAAAAAATCAAACTAGGATGTGACCATACTCACTGTTATCTTGCACTTATAGATGATAAAAAACTACTTTTAGATAATGCTTATCTTGAGATAGATATTGATGGAGAGAAAGAAATTTTTCAACTACCTTTGAAAAATGAATTACAGTCATTAGATGCTGGTATCAGCTGGATTTGTGATGATATCATAGAAATTTCTTTTAAAAAAGAACTCATACATGATAAAGAGATACAATTAAAATTATTTAAAGATAAACAACTTTTACAACTACTGCCTCTATACAGTCGTATAAAATTTGACTGTATCATGTCATTAAAACACAATTGGTATATATAAAAAGGATAGCTAAATTATGAAACAAAGTGCACTACTTTTAGGACTCCACTGTCACCAGCCAGTGGATAACTTTCATCATGTTGTAGATGAAGCGATAGAAAAATCTTATAAACCATTTTTTGAAATTGCATATAAATATGAAGATTTTAAATTTTCCCTACATTACAGCGGATGGTTACTTGAATATATTAAAAATAACGACCCCATACTCTTTACACTTATGAAAGAGTTATCCAAAAGAGGTCAAATAGAATTTTTAACTGGTGGATATTATGAACCGATTTTAGCATCAATCTCTAGCGATGACCGCATCGCACAAATCACTAAACTAAACAACTTTTTAGAAGAAAATTTTGGACAGACTCCAAAAGGACTGTGGCTGACTGAGAGGGTATGGGATAGTGTGTTGATAAAAGATCTTGCAAAATGTGGTGTCGAATATGTTGTTGTAGATGATTATCATTTTATAGCTGCTGGTTTCGATAAGGAAGATTTAAAGGGTTACTTTTTAACAGAAGATGAAGGCATATCTCTTAAGATTTTTCCTATCAATAAAGAGTTAAGATATACCATACCATTTGAAAATCCTTCTAAAGTATGCAACTATCTTGAAAGTATAGCCGATACACCAACAAGTGCGGGTGTGATTTTTGATGATGGTGAAAAGTTTGGTATCTGGCCAAAAACTTATGAGTGGGTTTATGAAAAAAAGTGGCTTGAAAAATTCATACAAGAGATAGAACAGTCAAAAATCATCAAACCTATGCTTTATAAAGAGTATATCCAGCAAAACAAACCAATATCTCTGGCATATTTACCTATTACTTCATATATTGAGATGGGAGAGTGGGCATTAAAAGCAAAAGATAATCTTTTACTTAAAAAGATAGAAACTTCATTAAGTCATACATTTGGAGAAGATAGTGTAGAAAAATTTGTAAAAGGAACAATTTGGAAAAATTTTCTCATCAAATATATAGAAGCAAATCGTATACACAAACGATACCTTGCCCTCTCAAATAGTAAAATAGATAATCAAAACTATTTAGAAAGCCTCTATAAAGCACAAACAAATGATGTCCTGTGGCATGGAGTATTTGGCGGTATTTACTTGCCAAATTTACGTGATAATGCCTGGCGTTTTATAATTGAGTGTGAAAATATCAAATACCAGGATCAATCCCATACTGAGATAAAAGATAATAATCTTGATGGCTATGAAGAGATTAAATTTATCAGCAAAAATCTCATCACTGTATTTGATACAAAAGCAGGTGGACAACTAACAGAGTTTGATATAAGAGATAGAAGTTTTAACTTACAAAATACAATGAGTCGTTATTTTGAAAGTTACCACCAAAGTGTCATGAGTGAAAAAGAAGAGATAACAGATCCAGCAGATATAGAAGAACAAATCACCCAAGATGCTATCGCTTCTATACATGATATAGATGAAAACATGCACCAGTACAAAGAGATGCTCCATCACGACTGGCATACAAAAAATAGCTTCATAGATCATATCACAGATAGTACACTATCCTTAGATACATTTCTTGCATCTTCATTTAATGAGTATGGAGATTTTGCAAACCAGCCATTTAACTTAGTAGAGACAAAAGAGCAAAAATGCACACTAAAAAGAGATGGCGGTATATATATAGAAGAACAAAAGCACCAAACAACAATCACAAAAACATATGAAACAAAAGAAGATGAAATAAGCTTTGAAATAAAGATAGATACAAATATAAATGATGGATATTTTTATCTGCTTGAACACAACTTTCATTTTGCCAATCTAAAAGATATCATGATAAATTCTCAATCATTTGCGACTAATCAAATGATCAAACAAGAAGGACTAAAAGAAGCATTAGAGATTAAAGATAGTAATATTTTAATCTTCAACGACCCCTATACTCAAAAAGAGATCACTATCACACTTAGTGAAAACTGTACTATATATCTAGCACCAATAAATACTTTAAGTAAAAGTGAAGCAGGATTTGATGTGACAAATCAAGGACTAAGTATAGGATTAAAATTTAAACTACAAACAGCACACCCTATAAGTGGCTCGATCGTGGTAGGTTAAAATGTCAGAAATACGAATATGCCCACTAAGTGATAAACAAGTTGTCATCGCACCACAAAGACTACACCGTCCAATGCAGGTAGTATCACAAAGCATTGAAGATGATATAGCATTATGTCCATTTGAGAGAGGAGCTGAAGATGCTACACCACATGAAATATTTTCAATCAAAGACAAAAATGGTGACTGGATTTGTAAAGTTGTCCCAAATTTATACCGTGCATTAAATATTGAAGAAGAAAAATTTTCCCAAAGAGAGGGATTTTTCACATTTCAAAGTGGACTAGGTGCACATGAAGTCATCATCGAAACACCCAATCATAATCTAAAACCAAATGAGTATACCTTAGAACAGTATAAAGCATATCTAAGAACAATCATAACACGTATCAATGATTTGAGCCTTGATACCAGACTAGAATATATTCAAATTTTTAAAAATCATGGAGCAAAAGCAGGAGCATCACTCAAACATCCACACTCCCAAATCATAGCAAACGCTTTTATCCCATCCTCTATCGATACCTTGATAGAGAAACAAAGAAAATATTTCAAACAACACAAACGCTCTTTATTACAAGATATTGTTTATGAAGAGTTAAGAATAGGCAAAAGAGTGATTTATGAAAATGATGATTTTGTCGCATTTTCTCCTTATGCATCTGCATATGCTTTTGAAATCATGATTGTACCAAAAATACAACTACATACGATTACAGCTATCACAGTGGCACAAAAAAGTGCATTAGCCCATACATTAAAAGCTTCTTATCAAGCTCTGTTTTCTCTTTTGGGAGATGTAGACTTTAACTTAATGATTCACAATGCACCACCAAAAAGAGAAAACAGCGATCCAGATTATTTTTATCAAATTGAACAATTTTATACATTTTATCTGCATATCACACCGCGTATATATACCCTTGCAGGTTATGAACTCTCAAGCGGTGTACATATAAACCCTGTTACACCAGAAGATGCAACACAAAAACTAAAAGAGGAGATTAAGTCATGAAAGTACTCTTTATATCCAGTGAGATATTTCCATTTGCCAAAAGTGGAGGACTAGGTGATGTCGCAGCAAGTTTACCAAAAGCCTTGGCAAACTACTGTGATATCACTTCCATTATGCCTTTATACACTAAGATAGATACAAAAAAGCACAACATCATCCCAACTGGGTTATCCTTTGATTTTGTTGTTGCTAATATACATTACTATTTTGAAGTATATCAAAGCCAAAACATACTCTTTTTAAAAGATCACAACAACCTTTTTAACAGAAGTGAAATGTATGGTGATTTTGAAGATAATGACATTAGATTTGGTATTTTTAGTTACGCTGTTTTAGAGTACATCAAAGCTAGTGGATTGCATTATGATATATTACATATCAATGATTGGCAAAGTGCACTCATAGCTACACTGGCTAAAGAGCACTATTTTCTCTCTGGCAAAGTTGTTTTCACTATACACAATCTCGCTTATCAGGGTATATTTTCAAAAGATAGTATAGATAGACTAGCTCTAAAATGGGATTACTTTACACCAGCAGTCATGGAATATCATGACAATATCAATCTACTCAAATCTGCAATTGCACAAAGTGATATCGTTACAACAGTTAGTCCAACTTATGCAAAAGAGATACAGACACATCAGTTTGGATGTGATTTGGAAAACTTTATCACCGACAACAGTTATAAATTAGAGGGTATCTTAAATGGTATAGATTATGATGAATTTAGTCCAAATATCGATAACAATATACTCTATAAATATGATAGTGGCAATATAGAAGCAAAAAAAGCAAACAAAAGAGTGCTATTAGAAGCACTTTTCCTTCATGATGAGAACAAACCACTCTTTATATTTATCGGTCGTTTCACAGCACAAAAAGGAATCGATCAAATTATAGCTGCTTTACATATTCTTCAATATATGCCTATAAACATCGCTATATTAGGTTCTGGAGAAGAAAATTACAACCACCTTTTAGCTTCAATTTCAGGTAAATATGACAATGTATCTATCACCATTGGATATGATGAAGCACTCGCAAGAAAGCTTTATGCTAGTGGTGATTTTTTATATATGCCATCTTTGTATGAACCTTGTGGACTCAATCAAATGATCGCTATGCGTTATGGTACAATCCCAATCGTTAGGGAAGTAGGAGGTCTTAAAGACAGTGTTGTAGATATTAATCAAGCCAACCAAAGTCAAACACCAAAAGGCTGGGGAGTGACTTTCCAAAACTCTGATGCACACGCTATCATAGATGCTACACAAAGAGCATTGGCATTGTATGAAAATGAAAATAGATACTTAGAGTGTGTCAAATATGACATGAACTTTGACTATTCATGGCATAGCAGTGCCAAAGCGTATTTAGAGCTTTATCATAAACTCTCTTCTGGATGGCTGCCACAGAGAATGATTCCAACTTTTGAGATACCTTCTGGTTACAGCATAGATACACTTAAAACCATCGCTGTTAATCCTAAAACACTCTACACTTACTGGGAAGTCACACCTTCATTGGTAGAAAAGTACCAAACCAACTACTCTGATCTTAAACTAAAAGCTTTTGCTGATGGTATTTGTATTGAAGAGACATCTTTATATGATGGCAATGGAAATTATTATTTTTATCATGAAATTGATTTTAAAAAAGTATGGACAAAAATAGGGTTTTATACAGCCGATGGTACTTTTACCACTATTTTGAGTTCAAACTACTTTATCGCTCCAAATTCAAAAATAATTTATGCCGAAAATATTATCTGGCGAAATCTTGATACCGATGCCCTGCTACATAAAAAATTTATATTTAGCCATAAATACTTTTATGAAAGCCAAGAGTACTTCTCATCTGGAATGCTTGCTAAACAACATCAAAGAATGGAACAATCACTAAAAACATTTGATGCAAGTTCTACACACAACATATCAAAAGGAGCCAAATCATGAATAATGGATACTGGATTCCCGTGCTTCATTCGCACTTACCATTTGTAAAACATCCTGAATATGACTATTTTCTCGAAGAGCAATGGCTTTTTGAAGCTATAGATGAATGTTACATACCACTTTTAACAAATTTAAAAAAGCTTGTTGATGAAAATGTTGATTTTCGTTTGACTATTTCAATCACACCTCCACTAGCAGAGATGTTTGCAGATGAACTTTTGATGAGTAAATATGAAAAACATCTTGACAAGCTTATAGAATTAGGTAACAAAGAGATTCAAAGGACACTGCATACTTGCAACGAAGAACACAATTTAGCCATTTTTTACAAAAACAGATATGAAGATATAAAAGCTTTTTATGAAGGTTTTTTAGATAAAAACCTACTAAATGGTTATAAATACTTTGCAAATCTTGGTAAAATAGAGATCATAACTTGTGGAGCAACTCATGGCTTTTTGCCAATCCTTAGCATAAATGAACAAGCAGTAAAAGCACAAATAAGTATCGCTGTAGAATCCCATATAAAACATTTTGGAGTCTCTCCTCGTGGTATCTGGCTTCCTGAATGTGCTTATTATGACGGCTTGGATAAGATTTTAGAGCAATACGATATCAAATTTTTCTTTGGAGATTCACATACTCTTATATATGCCAATCCAACAGCACAAAACGGTGTCTTTTCTCCTGTATATACACCACACAATATCGCTGTATTTGCGAGAGATCCACATAGTAGTAAAAAAGTCTGGAGTTCCAAAGAAGGTTATCCTGGGGATTTTAACTATAGAGATTTTTACAGAGATATCGGATATGATTTGGAACTAAGCTACATAAAACCTTATATATCACCTGATGGAGAGCGTGTTTTTACTGGATTTAAATACCGAAAAGTTACAGGCGATACAGATGATAAAGCATTTTATGATCCACAAATAGCTTATCAAAAGACCAAAGAACACGCACAAAATTTTCATTTTGAAAGAGTCGGACAATTTAAAGAAGTAGCTAAACATATGGATAGAATACCAATGGCAGTATCACCATATGATGCAGAGTTATTTGGTCACTGGTGGTTTGAGGGAACCGATTTTTTATATCACCTCTTTAAAGAGATAGATGAGCATAAAGCATTTAAAACTATCACACCAATAGAGTATCTACAGGAAAACCCAACCAACCAAGTCACACGCCCTACCCCTTCTTCATGGGGAGATCAAGGGTATTATGATGTTTGGCTAAATAAAGGAAATGACTGGATATACAGACACTTACACCTTATGGCAGACCAAATGCAAGAAAAAGCCAACAAATACAAAGATGAAAAAGATTCTTTAAAAATAAGAGTCCTAAACCAAATGCTTCGTGAATTATTACTCGCTCAAAGCAGTGACTGGGCATTTCTTATCACGACTGAAACAGCTATCGAGTATAGTACAAGACGAACCAAAGAACACATCTCAAACTTTATCAAACTAAATGAAAGTATAGAAAATATAGACAAATCATTCCTTGAGTGGATAGAAGAAAAAAACTCTATTTTTAAAGAGATAGATTTTAGAGTATTTGCAGGATAAGTTGTAAAAAGTTTCAGACATTTCCAAAAAAATTAGGAAATGTCTGAATAATTGATTAAACAATGTGTGACGTTTTTTCTGATATTTTATCAGCGAATTTAGTTTGCTCTTGTTTGATAGCTTCAATATTCATATTTTGTTGGCAAACAACACGTTTTCCTCTGTGTGTTTTTTCAATCTTATCAACAAATACAATTTCAAAATCAATGCCATCTTTTACCATCTCTTTAAAAGATTTTAAAATTTCACTTTTAGCAACTTTAACACTTCCTTTTTGAATAAGAACCTTTACTTTACCAGGTTGTGTTTGACGATATTGTAAATTGTGTACTGCTTTATGTGAGAGGTGATGACCCACATAAAGTGAAGTAAGAGGTATCAATCTATGATCATAAGTAACTAAATAATCTTGCACTCTGCCTTTGATAAACTGAGCACTTTTAGCGATATCTGTATCTTCAAAATAGACAATTTCACCATCTACTTCATCACCTGTTTTATAATTGATATAAGGCATGACCATATTATCTAACGAAGTACCAACAATTTCACCATCTACAATACGAGAAATTCCATAAACACCCAAAAAGTTATAAGGTGAAAAGTCTACTTTCCAAGCACCAACAACACGCTCTGTGTGTCCATAATCAACAAAAACAGAAACATCTCCATAAAACTTCTTTAATTCTAAAATATCATTTTCTGATACATTTTCAGAGGTAAGGATAATACCATTTATCTTCAAAGGTTCAAAACCAAATTTCTTGCTAGCAAACATAAAATCCATAACTGCACTAGGATATCCAAAAAGAAATTTTGGTTTAAATTTTTTACTCTTTTGGTAAATCAATGGAAATTTATCACTCATTACATAACTTGAAGTGATATTTAAAAAATTATCTACTGGTTCATAATCCCAATAAATATCTTTTTTCAAATCAACAACTTCTCTTCCTTTTAAAAGCAATGCTCTATCACGAAGTTTGTATCCACACTTTGAGAGCGTATGTACAGAATAGGCTTTATGCTTAGCTCTGCTTGTAAAAAGAGGATGATAAAATTTTGTTGGTGACGAAGTTGAACCACCACTAAAGTAAGCTACAGCTTTTTCAACATTTTCACTATACATCTCTTCTACATGATTTTTAATATCATCTTTTGTCATAGTTGGAAATTTTTTTAAATCATCTAAAGATTTAAAATCTTTAACACTCACACCGTGTTGAGCAAAACGTTTTTGATAAAAAGGTATATTCTCTTGTGCAAACAAAAGTGTTTCTAGTGTCTTGTGATAAAGATACTCTTCTTGATACTTCTCATCCATAAGTTCAAACTCTTGAAACTTTTCTAAATATTGTGGATAAAGTGATCCATAACGTTTTTGAATAGGTATACTTCCATAGAGTGTACCTAAAACAGTTTTTAGTGATTGTGGCATATTATAGTAGACATTTTTATACAGATGTGCAACACTGTCAAATGAAAATTTCATAAAATTATTTCTCCTCTTTTTCATATATAAATACCTAAGCAAAAAAGAGTCCAATTTGCTCTTGACATTAAAAATTTTTCTCTTTATACCGATGTATATAGCATCTAATTTTTAACAGGATATAACCTTATGGCAGTACAAACGCTTCTTAAACATACAAAAAAGCTTAGATTACTTTATATTGAAGATGAAAAATGCGTCAGAGAAGAGAGTGCTGCATTACTAGAAAATTTTTTTGATCATATCACTGTTTGCAAAGATGGACAAGAAGGCTTAGATGTTTACAAAGCAAGTATTTATCTAAACAATTTTGAATATGATATCGTTTTAACAGATATTTTATTGCCTTCTTTAAATGGAATTGATTTGATAAAAGAGATTTTAGCACTTAACCCAAAACAGCATATCTGTGTCATATCTGCACAAGATGAATCTTCAAACTTAGTCAAACTTATCAATCTTGGGATTAGTAATTTTCTGCTTAAACCACTCAAAGAAGATCAATTTATACAAGTTTTTTACAAAATAACAAAACAAATCGACGATGAGAAACGACTGATCAGGTATGAAAATAGTATTATTAATGCAAATCTTTTTTTAGAACAAGAGATACAAAAACGCAC
>JALSQA010000055.1 GCA_026985685.1 Campylobacterales bacterium
AAGATTATGCAATTAGAGGGTTATGAAAATAAAAACATCCAAAATCTTTCAGGAGGTGAGCAGCAACGAGTAGCACTAGCGAGAGCTTTGATAACCGTACCCAAAATCCTTTTGATGGATGAGCCACTTTCAAGTTTAAACAAAAGCTTAAATCAAGATATCAGAATGAATATCTTAAAACTACAAAAAAAGTTTGGATTTACACTCATTTATGTAACTCACAATGAAGAAGAGGCAAAAGAGATTGCCTCAAGGGTAATATATCTTGAAAGTGGAAAACTTTTAGTATAACCTATGTATATTTTCCAAAAGATTATCTACTGTGATATCATCTCCATGCTCTTTTAAAAATTTATTAAGATATTTTTCACTCTCTTCCATACCACTTTCTTTTTCTATTGCTGTTAATTTTTTGTATAATGGATCTAGTGTATCTGTGACATGTTTTGAGATTTTTTTGCGTGAAGCTCTATATCCTATTGTTTTCCCATCATCATCTTTTAATGGTTCAAAGTCAGTAAATACCCAATAATATCTGCCATCTTTTGCCATATTTTTAATAGCAGCTACAAAATTTTCACCATTTTTTAGCCTATCCCAAAGAATTTTAAATAAAATTTTGGGCATATCTGGATGTCGTACTATTGAGTGAGGCTGTCCTATCAACTCTTGGGGACTGTATCGTGAAATTTCCGCAAAGTAGTCATTGACATAGGTGATAATTCCTTTGAGATCTGTATCGCTTTCGATATAAACATTGTTTTTTAGTTCTATCTCTTCATTGATTGGTTCTGGTCTTTTCATGTGGTCTCCTTTGTTTTAAATCTTAACGCATTGCCACCATTGTCTGTGCTAAAAAGCATATGGACTTAGGTTTCTAGCTAAAAATGACAAGTAGTTGTCGTTTTCTTAACGCATTTATGCCATCGTCCGTGCTAAAGCACATGGACTCAGGTTCCGAGCTAAAAATGACAAACTATTGTCATTTTCTTAACACATTTATGCCATCGCTCGTGCTAAAGCACATGAGCTCAGGTTCCGAGCTAAAAATGACAAATTATTGTCATTTTCTTAACGCTCTCACATATCAAGGTATTTTATTAGTCCTTTTTTTAGGCGGGTGAAGGGTAGTATCTTTGTTCCGCCATTTTTCATCATAAAAATTTTAGCATTGTTTTTATTTTCAAATGGTATTAGATCATCTCCGTGTGGTCCTACTAATCGACTTCCAAAAAGGTATATTGCTTTAGTTGCATCAACTTTTCTCCCACTGATAAAATCTTGAATAAATATTTTAGATATATTGTCATCTATAAATTTATGTCTTTGAAAATAGTCTTGGTGTTGATATACTTGCATCATGGATTTCACAGATACAAACTGTACTTTTTTGCCATTTTTAAGTTCTGCTTCACAAAGCCATTTTGGGTATTTTTTCAATGGCAGAATATAGACTGGATCAGTAGCATTTTTGTCAATAAGTTTTATCTCATTTGCTAATATAGTTGTGCAAAATATAATGACTGATAATAATATTTTCATTTTTTCCCCTTATAAAAGATCTTTTTTCTTAAAAGCAATATATCCTAAAAATGCAAACAAAGCACCAATAACAATAGGATATATAATCGCATAAGTTATTAAAAGTTTAGAGCCTAATGTATCTAAGAGATAATAAGCAACAGGTCCTATAACTGTGAGTTCTGGATCAAAAAGTGAGATAGCTCCAATACGAAAAACTTCTATAGGATTTAAAAGTGCCAATGTGATAATCGTGCCATCTCCAACTCTGTTTTGTAGCATCAAGCCAATCAATGCGATATCGATAAATGCCAATAATACAATCCAAACTACAAAAGAACTTCCTAATGCTACATCTGTGGATTTGACGATAGTAGATAGGAAAAATGCTATGCCTAAAAAGACAAAACAGAGGCTAAAAAGCAAAATAGAATATAAAAATACCATACCCCAAGGAAGATTTCCTCCTTTGATTAGTCCAAAAATTACACCTAGCACAAGAGCCAAAAATACAGGCATAAAAACTGTCAAGAAGCGTCCAAGCATTTTGCCCCAATAGTAATCTTTAAGTGAAACAGGAAAAGAGAGCATATATTCTAATACATTACTCTCTCTATCTCCGCTGATAGACTTGACAGTTGTAATCAAAATAAAAATAGGTAAGATAATAATAGTAACTTGAATAAAAATCAAAAGCATACGACTAAGTCCTGTAAATCCCATAACAACAGCATCAGAAACACCTGTGATAAAAAACAGAGCCATTAATCCTCCAAAGACTAAAGCATAAACATAAAACCATTTTGAACGAAGGGATTCTTTGATATCCAAATAAGCAATTAGCATAAGATTTTTCATCATTCTCCCCTAACTTTTTGTGTATTTAATTTTTCTATTTCAAAAACTTTCTTGATTATATAGTTAAAATCATGTGCCTGGTGATTTTTGGGTATGGTATTTGGAGAAAAAGCAGCAAATCCAAATGCCATAGGGGTTATCGAGTCATCGGTATATTGTGCTTTTTTGGCATCTATCCATTTGCCTGTTTTGGCATCAGTTATCCAGATGATAGCTTTATCTTTCCAGGGAATTTTTTCTTCATCCAACCATAAAACAGCACAACCTATGTCATCAAATTTATACACTTTCCCATTTGTTGGATTTATGATTTGAACAGCATACTTTCTCTCGCTGATTGCCATTTTGCATCGTTCGCACATATCTCTATCCCAATGCATTTGGGCTGCTTCGCCAATTGGTTTTTTTTCACATCCCAAAAAAACTGTCATTAAAAATATAGTCATAAAAATGATAAAATTATATCTTTTCATCTTCTACCACTTTCCCTAAATCCATATAAATTTTTCTATTTACCAATCCTTCTATCTCATCTAGTCTATGTGTGATGAAAAGAGTTGCACACTTGTTATCTATCTTGGATAATAGATGATAAAAATTTTCTCTGCCTTTAGGATCAAGATTGGCAGTAGGTTCATCAAAAATAAGTAAATCACTTTTTTTAGCCAAAGCGATAGCAATTAAAAGTTTTTGTTTCATGCCACCTGAAAGTTTAAAAAATGGTTTACTGCCATGCTTTTTTAAATCAAGATTCATTTTTTGAGATTCTGTATAAATATGATCTTCTTGCAATGATGAACTTTTTGCGACATAAGAGATAAGTTCATCTATGCTAAGTTTGACAGGGGGAGGAAGCTGTGGGATGAAGCTGATATGTTTTAGAACTTTAACTCTATTTTTGACAGGATCAAATCCATCTACTCTTATCTCTCCATCATCTACATGATAAAATCCTAAGATTGCTCGAACCAGTGTTGTTTTACCCGCACCATTTGGTCCCATCATTGCGATTTTATCTCCATGATTTATCGTGATATTTACATCATCTAAAACTTTAGTCCCTAAAAATTTTTTAGTTACATTTTTAGTAATTACTAACATCTATACCAAATCTTTCAATCTAAAATCATAATTATAAGCATCTGTATGACAAACATCAAAACATCTTCCACAAAGTGTGCAGTCACCATTTACGACTAATTGTTTTGTAATACCTTTTTCATGTCGTTTTTTATCATTTTTTGGTTTGATAAATTCTAGTACATGATCTTCAAAACAAGCATCTAAACAAGCTCCACAGTGATCACATTTATCCATGTCCCATTTGACTTTTGTCATACCAATCCAGCCGAGTAGATTGTAAGTTGTTCCCACAGGACAGACATATTTACACCAGGCTCTGCGAGAATAAAATATCTCAATCAATAATATAATAACAACCCAGCTCAATGCCAAACTCCAGCCATAAGTAATAGCACGGCTTAATATCCCAATAGGATTAAAAACTTCAAAAACCAAATATCCATCTACCCCAGCAGCTATAAGAAAAATAACCCAAAATAAAAAGCGGATATTTGGGTTGAATTTTCTCTCTTTTATGATCTTCTTTCTTACAAGTTTTTTATGTATATATTCACCTATTTCACTCAAAAGCCCATATGGACATACCCATGAACAGTAAGCTTTCCCCCCTGCTAAAAAATAAAAAGTAAGAAGTGTTGCACTTCCGATAATGACATTGGTATGTATATGATGCTGGGCAGCAAATATTTCCAAGGCTGTAAATGGATCAATCATGTGAAAGCCCAATAACCTTGAACCGTTTAGAGTACCTTCTAAAAATTGAAAATCTATAAAAAAGGAGAGAAAAAAGGCAAGATTAATTGTAATAATACTCAGCCATCTCCATGCCCTGATGGTTAGTTTTGTTTTCCCTTTTTTGTTCTTATAATAAAAAGTAGACCAAAAAGGAGCATTAACTATATCTTTTATTTTGGCATTATATTTATCCATCTTCCCCTCCTTAAATTAGTTCAAAATTATTTCGTTGCTTCATCCAGTTTTGCTTGAAATGTCCCTATCTCTTTGGCAAGTGATTGAAGTTGTTCCTCTTTTAGTTTGGAGAGTAAACCATACATGACATAATTTTTTCTTTTACCACTTTTAAAATCTTGTAAATCTTTGAGTATCACTTCTTCTGATTGTCCCATAAGTTTTGGACCGATGATTCCCTGTCCTATATTTCCATGACAAGAGGAACAGTTTTTTTTGTAGAGTGTACTTACTTTAAATGCTGCAATATTTCCTGCCTTTTCTTTAAGTGCTTTTAACTTATCTTCTATCTCTTTGTCTTTAGTGTTTGTAGAAGTTGTTTGTGCGGATTGTACTGGCGTAGATTTGATAGTAGTTTGTTCAACTTTGATTTTTTTATCTTCCATTGCAGTGCTTTTGATAAGTTTGGATATCTTATCTAGTTTATGTACTTCTGAATCTAATCCTATCATATATACACTTGCCCATATTGCCAATAGTGTTGCGATTGCTGCTATTATAATTTTTATCATTTCCCTCTCCTCATTTTTCTAATCTCTTTATTAAAGTTTGCTATCTCTTGTGCAATAGATTTTAATTTTTTATCATCTATTTGTGATACAAGTTCTTTCATTAAGACATTTTTCCTTTTTCCTGTTTTAAAGGCTTGTATTCTGTTATATATAAATGTTGCATTTTTATCCAGAAGTGAAGGTCCTATAACACCATTTGCATAGTCATCATGACAAGCTGAGCATTTGATAATATAATCAGTACTGAGTCTTTTAATCATTAGTGTAATACGTACTTTTTCATAAGGTGATTTGATGTGTAAATAAGCATCAATAGTTGTTCTGTTTTTACTATCTTGTGCATTATAATTTGAGCCATTTTTCTCTTTGTTGTAACTATAATAAAATTGCCCACTATTGCTTTTTGAAGCACCCTCTTTAACATTGGTGTTTACAGCGTTTTTAGTGACTTTGATTGTTGGCTGTGTTGTGTTTTGTGGTGTCTCTTTTTTACTATCACCACATCCAGTAAATAACAATACACCAAATAATAAAGGTGCTAAATATTTTTTCTTATCCATTTTGTTTTCCCTTCCCATAGATATCTTCATATGTTGCATTTGGTACAACTTTAAGCACTTGTGTCGGACACAATTCCACACAAGCTCCACATCCAACACATGCCTCTCTTATTTGTGGAATTAATCCGCCATTTTTGGAAACCATACCAATAGCATCTTGTGGATTTGGTGTGAAAGGGCATAAATCTGCACAAATTGTACATGATTTATCTCTAAAATTTTCGAGTTTTTGAAGTAATTTCTTTTGCAACTCTTCTTTCTCGCTTTCATCACCTCTCATTATTACTTTATGTTCTCGATGCTCTTTTTTTGATAAAATTTTTGTATGATCATATATTTTATCAATAGCTTTGCTTGGTACATTCTCTTTTTTCAAAGCCAAACAAGCATTTTCATTGACAATGACTGCCATGCCCATATGCACTTTATCGATCGTGTCACTTTCATGATCTAATGCACCTGTTGGACAAGCCAAAATGCAAGGAAATGCTTCACATAAATAACATCCTCTTTTAGTTGGATCAATATATGCCATACCCATACTTGCACCACCTTTGACGCCCTCTAAAAAGATAGAATCATAAGGGCATACCTGTAAACATTGACCACACTTTATACAAAGGTCTAAAAAAGCATCTTCTTCAACAGCTCCAGGAGGTCTTAAAATTGCTTCATCTGCTTTTAGCTTAGGTGCAAAGTATATACCTGCTGTTGCTGCTATACCAAGTACACCTAATCCAGCTATTTGTTTGATAAAATCTCTTCTCTTTTTATCTTCCATCTTCATAATAATTTCCCCTCCATCATTTTAGGATGTTTGTCTGTAAGCAACTTAACCGGCTGTGAAATAGGTGCAAGTTTTGCTAAAAAGTTAAGTATTGAAATCACAGGAGAGCCATAAAAAAACTTTATATTAGGATTTAAAAGCCATAATTTGTCAGCATAATAGTATAGGTTATATGGCGTATCTCCCGTACCGTCATTATCTTTATCAAATCCTTCATAATCATCCCAATAATTACCATCCCAAACATTTTCAGTTACTCTTGTATTGTATGAGTCGTTGATAACTGTATCTATATTGCCTTTGATAATATTATTTTTAAAGATATTGTGTAAGCTTAAAGAGTGAAAATGCACACCTTCACTATTGTAAAGTATACGATTGTTTTCTATATCGTTTATGGTATCTGGTTCAAATGGTGAACGATCAAGATATAATCCTCTGGCACAATAGATAATTGTATTGTCTTTGATGGTGTAGTTGGAAGAGTCTTTTAATCCTATACCAAGACCAGTTGTTCCCATAGAATTTCTTACGATATTTCCAGTTGCTATAGTGTCTTGTGAATACATGAAAAAAATACCGACAGAATTATGAACAAATTCATTATCTTTTACAATATTTTTACCTGTATACATAAAATGCAGGGAATATCTACCATATTCACCATAGTTATGTGCAATCAAATTTCCATGTGAATACCAAACTACAAAGTCTCTTGATTTTGTGATATGATTGTATGTTAGTGTATTGTCTGTACTATACCAAAGTCGTATAGCATCACCTCTTAGTCCTAATTCAAATGGTTTGGATGTTATGAAGTTGCCACTAATATTACTTTCATCTGTTTGTTGTAAATCGATACCAAATAGTACATCTTCAAGATGACAGTTTATGACATTACAATGTTTTACTTTTGCGAGTGAAACACCAGCATCAACTCTCTCATGTTCTGCACCACTATGTCTGATAGTAAGATTTTTAAGTGTAACAAAAGAACTTTTTATCTTCACAACTGTGCTGTTTCCATCTCCATCTATGATAGTCTTATGACTTTTACCTTCTATAATAAGAGGTTTATTGATGATGATATTTCCTTTATAAACACCTTCAGGAAGATCTAGCTTTGATCCTTTAGGTGCATTGTCAATTGCATCTTGTAAAAGGTTTGCATAAAGTGACAATGCTAAAAAAAGTCCTGTCAAAGCTTTCATAATCAATACCCTAACTTCTTATTTTTCTTGTGCTTTTAAAGCTTTTCTTTTAGAAACAATCGCTAACAAACTTAAAATACTAATAGCTATCAATAACCAAAACCCAGTTGTAGGATAAGAGTGTGTGGTAAATTGTGCCACTTTCCCATCACCAAATACAGTAGGTGTAAAAGGTTTGATTTTAAAAGCACCCCACTGATGCATATGATGTCCAAACCAATAGAGCCAGTAAGCATAAAAGCCCAAAAATATTACAGGTAATGCAACAGGAATCAACATCAAGAGATCAAGTATTTTTGAATTAAACAACATATAAAAAACAAAAATCAGTGCTACAAAAATCAGGGCATAAGGTGCAGCTGCTCTTAGATAAGGTGCTCCTCTGTCCATTGGATCCATCCCTATAAAATGGTTGATAGTCTCCATCTCAAATACATCACCACTAAATCCATCAAAATGATAATATACAGGTATACCGTTTGGGAAAGACTCTTTTGGATAGTTTGGTGCTTCAAGTGCAACATACCAAATTGGTGTGGTAGCTACGCCAACTTCCATATCTTCATCAATCAATTTTTTTAAATCTCCGGCAACATCTTTAGGCACTGTAGGACTTACGTAAGCTCCTTTGTTATAATAATTCCATACCTTGACACTAAGTGATGAAATTTTATCACCAAGCCCATCTTTTTTCATCTCCACTACATTATGTGTAAAAACAGCAGGTATCACAAAAAAGTACATCAACAATCCAAACGCTAAAAATGTAAAAATTCTTGATTTCATTAGAGATTTATTCATCTTCCCCATCCTCCATTAAAATTTAGTTTTGATTATAAAAAATTATTATAACTATACACTATTGTATCTTCATAAAAAACACAATGATATATAGTGTCAGATAACGGAGTTAGATTCTCCGTTATCTGAGTAATTTAGATTAGAACAAGTTTGCGTTCTTATCAATCCATTTGAGATATTCGATAATATCATCTGTTTGTTCTTCACTCATACCTTGGTTAGGCATTCTTAGGTTAAAGTAATTAGTCATTGATTTGATGTAATCATTATCATACATTTTTTCAGGATGCATAATCCATTGTTTGACCCATTTTTCACCATTTTCATGACGTCCTAGAACTCCTACCAAGTCTGGACCTGAGCTTACTTTACCGATGACGTGACAACCATTACAACCACCTTCAAGATATGCTGCATGACCTCTTTGTTGTGCTGCATTCATAGGAGTTGCAATTTTCTTGACAAGTAAATCTTTGGCACGGATTCCAACATCTGCTGTTTTTACCATATATTGCCAAATCATATTCTCAAATAAAATCGCTTTGTTTAAATCACCAGCTTTAACAGCTTCATCAGATTTTTTCTTCTGATCTGCTATTTTTCCATATTGATCAAGTGCATCTGTTACAAGATTTTTAACCGTTGGATACTTTTCAAAGTGATTTGCTTTAAGGAATTTCACAACGCTTTGGATAACTGCATCTGTAGCTTTGTTTGTTGCGACTGTTTTGTCATACTCAGCTTTGAGTTGTTCTGGTGACATTTTTGCCATTTTAAGTTTGGCTGCTGCTGTATATTTTTTGTTTGGATCTTTTACCATCAAATAACCCATCATCTCTAAGTGTAGAGCAGAACAAAATTCTGTACAGTAGTAAGGAAAAACACCTTCTCTATCGGCTTTAAAAGTTACGGCAACTGTTTTTCCTGGTTCGAGTGATGTATGTACATTATAATCATCTACTGTAAATCCATGTGTTTCATCTTCTGCACGTTCAAGGTTTGTGAGGTAGAAAGTAACTGTATCACCTTTATTGACAGTGACATGTTCAGGATTGATATGACTTCTTACCATCGTACCATAGACATAAACATGATTACCTTTTCTTACAATTTTCTCTTGACCTGCAAGTGTTTTCCCTTCATGTGTTTTGCCTGTAAAAGCATTTGTACCCATTTTGTAGCGTACATGTGTATGAAGTTTACTTGCACGAATAGCAACAGCTTGATGCGGCTCACCAAGTGGAACTGGCATATCGTAAAGGAGTTGCATTTTTTTGCCACGAATATCAATCAATTGATGATTTTGTGGATGCAATGGCCCAATCTCATTAAATCTATCGATTGCTAGTTTGTTAAGTGCAATGATATAATCCCCTTGAGGATCTTCGGTTTTGCCTTCCATACCACAAAGGTGACCGATATTGTAGTTTACATTTTGTCTATCTTCTACTTTACAAGTAAGATAGTTCCATTTTACAACTTGACTATCAACATATAGTGAAGTATATATTTCACCTTTATCTTTCCAATGTTTACCATATTGGTTATGTAGTGGTCCAAGACCCAACTCTGCTTGACAATGTGCTGCTTTTTTGAGATCTAAGATAGGAATACCATATGGATCTTTGCCTACATAATCTTTATTTTTGATTAATTTTTGGATTTTATCCCAGCCATAAACAGTAGCATGTGTATCTAATTTACCACAAACTACGATATATTTACCATCTGGTGAAACATCCACACCATGAGGAGATTTTGGTTCAGGGATCAAAAATAGAGCATTGTTTTTAACTGCTACATCTATAGGAACTACTCTTGCTCCATTGATAATTTTTACATTTTTATCATCTTTTGCAAGTTCTGCCAATTTTTTCCAGTTATATACTTGTAAGAAGTCTGTGTCATTACGACTACATCCTGCTTCAAACGGAGGAAGTCCTTTTTCGATACCACCTGTATACATTTCTGAGTTAAATGAGTTGGTAAATCCCCAACCAGCACAAGCCTCTTTACCTGAATCTGATAAATCTTGCATATATGGTGGGAGTTCAATAGTGAAAGATTTTTTAGGTTCTATTTTACCTGTTTCATGATTGAATTTCCAAACTGTTACACCACCTCTATAAGTCTCTTTGTACTCTTCTATAGGATGATAATTATTATCCAAAGGTGCTGCATATTGGCATGCTTCTAGGATATACTCACTATTTGGTGTAAAAAATGCTCCACCATGATCCGATTTGAAAACAGGGTTTACAACAATTTGTTTTGTAACGAAGTCACTTAAGTCAATAACAGCGATACGTGGATTGGCTTTATCGTTGATAACAAGCCATTTACCATCATACTTACCATCAGTTTCTGAGATAGCTGGATGGTGAGTATCACCCCAAGTTATCTTTTTGCCACGGATATTACCCTCAGCCAAAACTTTTTTGGTATCATCATCATAACCCCAACCTTGCCAAGGTTCTGGTGTAAAGACACCTATATATTTTAATATTCTCATAGATGGAACACCATATACCATGATTTGTCCAGATTGACCACCTGAACTGAAAACGATATATTTATCCCGTCCACCGCTTGGTGTGTATGTTTTAGCAGCTGCTAGCAAATCAGCTTGTGAAAGACCTCTGTCTTTCATAACTTTATCAAGCTCTGTTGCTGCACTACTGAATGATACACTTACCATTGTACCGATCGCAATTAGCGACAGTTTTTTTACGATTGATTTCATCGTAATACCTCCTTTGTAAAAATTTCCTACTACAAAGCGTATTATACTACTATTAAAAGTCGTTATGATTGATATAAGTCAATAAAGCTCTTATTTACTAAGTATGAAAATAGTTTTATCTTTAATATAAAAAAATTTAAAATTTAACCTTTTAACACAATCTTTACTATAATCACCAATTATCAAAGTCTCAAGGAAGTACCGATGAAGTTTCAAGTCGAAAAATGTGATGGTAGTGCCAGAGCTTGTACAATTACTACTGCACATAGTGTGATTCAAACTCCTGTTTTCATGCCAGTAGGTACAGTAGGTACTGTTAAAGCACTTGATAGTTATGATATGTTAGAACTTTTACATACAGATATTATTCTTGCAAATACTTACCACCTCTATCTTCGTCCAGGCGATAAAACTGTAGCCCATTTTGGAGGTTTGCACCAATTTGCCAATTATCCCAAAAGTTTTTTAACAGACAGTGGAGGGTTCCAGGCATTTTCTCTTTCAAATATCTCAAAACCTGATGAAAACGGTATACACTTTAAAAGCCATATCGATGGTTCTTCTCACTATTTTACTCCACAAAAAGTATTAGACATCCAGTATAATTTAGGTAGCGATATCATGATGATACTTGATGATTTGATTGCACTACCTGCCCAAAAAGAGAGGATTAAATTATCTATTGAGAGGACGACAAACTGGGCTAAAGCTTCGATAGAGTACCACAGACAAAAACAACAAGAGGGGATAGGAGTAGAACAAAATATCTTTGCAATTGTGCAAGGGGGAATAGATAAAGATTTTCGTAAACTATCTGCTACTCAGCTAACAGAATTAGATTTTGATGGTTTTGCTATAGGTGGACTTAGTGTTGGTGAAGCAAATGCTGATATGTATGATACTGTAGAGTTTACAGTGCCTTTTTTACCAAAAGATAAACCTCGATATCTTATGGGAGTAGGTACTCCTGAAGACTTGATTGAAAATATTGAGAGGGGTGTTGATATGTTTGATTGTGTGATGCCTACAAGAAATGCAAGAAATGGAACACTTTTTACATCATTTGGCAAACTCAATATAAAAGGTGCAAAACATAAGTTAAGTGATGAACCAATTGACAGCAGTTGTGATTGTCACACCTGTAAAAATTATTCAAGAGGGTATTTAAATCATCTCTACCGTGCGAAAGAGTTAACTTATTTTAGATTAGCATCTTTACATAATCTGCATTATTATTTAACACTCATGAGAGAAGTAAGAGAAGCGATTTTAAATGGAGAATTTCAAGCATATAAAAAAGAATTTTATGCCAAAAGGGCATAATAAAAATCTTTTCTTGACAGATAGATGTTAAGAAGATATAATTGTACAATTAATTGGACAGGTTAGGATTTTGTTATGACAGTTGTAAATTATACACAAGCACGAAATAATTTGAAAAATATTTTAGATGGAGTATCAAAAAACTGTGATATAACCATTATAAACAGGCGTGATGGAGAAGATGCAGTTGTGATGTCTTTAAAATATTTCAATGCTATTGAGGAAACATTACATTTGTTAAAATCTCCTGCAAATTTAAAGCACCTTGAAAAATCTATTGGACAATATCATTCTGGTGAATTTCAGGAACATATGCTGATAGATGAGTAGAAAACTTACTTGGACAAGGGAAGCATGGGATAGTTATATCTATTGGCAAACACAAGATAAAAAGACACTCAAACGTATCAATAAACTTATTGAGGCAACGCTTCGTGATCCTTATGATGGTATAGGTAAGCCAGAAGCTTTAAAAGCCAATCTATCAGGTTTTTATTCTCGTCGTATTGATGATACAAATAGACTAGTTTATGCAATAGAAGAAAAAATGATAGTTATCATTTCATGTCGCTATCATTATTGATAAGTGTAAAATTATAATTCTATTATATATCTACTCCATCCCAAAATTCATCATAGTCTAAATTAGTTTGCATATTTTCATCTTCAAGGTTTTTTTCTAGCATTTGTTTTCTGGCATTGTCGAAGTATTGTTGCAGTGCTTCATGTAAAATAGTGTTATAATCCTTTTTCAAAATTTCAGAAAATAATTTTATCTCTTCAACTGTACTATTGTCGAGAGTGAAGTGTAGTTCATTTTGCATTTATCTCCTTTGTTAATGTATAAAATATTTAATGTAGAAAAATTTTATAAGAAATCTGATACAATAGTCTAGCTTAGAATAACTAAAATATTTCTAATTAATGGGTGTAAATGTATAATAATTTAAAAAATAAAACAATTCTTTATATAGAAGATGATGCTGTTGTATTGAAAAATATATCAAAGTTACTTCAAAATTATTTTTATCATATATACACAGCTGTTGATGGGGAAGATGGTTATAAAAAATTTTTACAATATAAAGTTGATTTATTGATTGTAGATATAGAACTTCCAAAATTAAGCGGTATTAATCTTATTAAAAAGATACGAAAATTAAATAGTTCTATTCCTATTGTGGTGATCTCCGCATATACAAGAACTGATTATCTGCTTGAATCAGTTGAACTTGGATTGGATAAATATATCGTCAAACCTTTTACTTCTAGAAAACTCCATGAGCTTTTAGTAAAATTGGATGAGAGTTTTATGAATAGTAATCATTTTCGACTTAATGATGAGTGTATAGTAGATAAAACGCAAGGAATCATCATCACCGGGGATCGTGCATATACATTGACTGCAAAAGAGTTAGAATTTTTAGAGATATTATCTTCAAAAGGTAATGTTACTTATGATGATATCGATCTTATTTGGAAAGAACAACCTCCTACATCATATGCTATTCGCTCATTCATTAAAATTTTACGAAAGAAGATGCCTCAAAATTTGCTAAAAAATAAGCAAAGTTTAGGCTACTACATAGAAAAATAGCTTTGAAGCCAAAAATTTCTCAAAAGCGTATCACTCTTTTAATCGTTCTGTTTCCTTTGGCTGTATTGTTCGTTTATGGCTCAATGTCTTATATATTTCTAAAGTATATGCAAGAAAACGATATCTCAAAAGAGGTACAAAAATATACACAAAGCTACATACAGAGTCAAAAAGATATATTAAAAGAGAAGACAACAACTCTGATAAAGTCTATATCTTATTATGATCAAAAAATTACTGATCAAATGACATCAGATTTGAAAAGTTTTGTAAAAGCTAGTGCAAATATAGCTGATAATATATATCATAATACACGCAGTAAAAAAATTATGTTAAGTGCTTTAAAAGATGTCAAATTAGCACCTTATCGCGGTAATCTTTTTGTCATGGATACAAGTGGGTATGTGTATCAGCACTTTGATAAAACGTTAGAGCATAGAAATATTCTTCATGTCAAAGATATGTATGATATTGCTTTTGTGAAAGATTTTAACAGGCTTATTCGATATGAAGGAGAGGGATTTATCGGTTATAGCTGGTATAAGCCTGGCTATAGGCGTGATATGATGTATGATAAGCTTGCATATGTGAAAAAAATATCTTGTAATTCTTTGTATATTGGAGCTGGTTTATATATAGATGAGGTGCAAGATAGCGTTAAAGAAGATATCTTAAAATTTATTGGTGCAAATGCCAGGTTTGATAATGGTTTTTTCTTTATTTTGGATTACCATCAAAATATTGTTTACTGTCCTGAAGATCATGTCTCATCTAGTTTAAAAAAATATGCAAAAAATGGTTCATTTGTTCAAGAAAATGAAATTTTTTATAGTCAATATATTGAAAAATACAATTGGTATATAGTTGGAGAAAAATCTCTTACAAATCGTGCATTGGGTGTAAGAGAAGGAAGATATGCACAGGCACATAAAATTCACAATGTGAAAAAAGATTTGATGTTGCTAGGTATAGCATTAGTTGTATCGATGTTTTTGTCATTATATCTTTCCTATATTATTTATAAAAGATTTCGTTTATATGAAGAACAGATCAATGATAGTCATGAGAAGATGATGTTTCGTACCAAACAAGCACTCATAGGTGAGCTTTTTAGTATGATCGCACACCAATGGAGACAACCTATCAATAAAATAGCTTCGATTGTAGCACTAATGCGTGTAGAACTAGGTGATGAAAAGTGTACGAAAAAGCAACTAGATAATAGTTGCGAAGAGATAGAAGAGAGTATTGAGTATATGAGTGAAACGATTGAAGATTTTCGTACCTTTTATAAACCTACAACTGTTTTAAAAGTAGTAAATTTAAAAGAACTTATTGAAAGATCAGTTACATTTTTAAATAATGCACTTGAAAAAAAAGATATACAAGTTATACAAAAACTTACTGATGATATTGAGATTAAATTGTATCGAAATGAATTTTTACAAGTGATGCTAAATCTCATTAAAAATGCGATAGATGCAACAGATCAAGGTGGCATGATTACACTTAGGTTGTATCGTCATGGCAAACGAATTATTATTGCAGTTGAAAATAGTGGTACACCTATTTCTCAAGAAGTTATGCAAAAAATATTTCAACCATATTTTACTACAAAAAAAGATTCAATGGGGTTGGGTTTGTACATGACAAAGATTATTGTAGAAAAACATATGCGAGGTGAAATTCTTATCGAGAGACTGAGTGAAGGTACTAAATTTTTAATAATTCTTTAATTACATAAATAGCAAAATTAATTAAAATAGTTTAAATTTGACACATCTTTGACACATCTAATTGTTATACTTCTTTTATCAATAAAAAAAGGGGTTTTCGATGGGTGATTTGAAAAAAGTTTCCGGCAAAGAAATAGCACACGCTATAGGTAAAACACCACCTGCTATTACATACATGAAGAAACAAAATCATATAGAGTTTCTTATGATTAAACTTGGATATTTGTGTAACAGGTTAGAGTTAGATGAAGATGATTTGGTTGCGATGTATAAACTTAAACGCATCAAATTAAAAAGTATGGCTCACGGGTAATAAATAGATAAGACAATCTCTATTCCTGGAGATTGTCTTGTCTGTCTTATTTTGTGACTGGTTTTGGTGTAGTTTCTGTAACTGTTGGAAGGATTGGATAGTTGATTGTTGGTTTCTTCCCTGTAAGTGATGTCAAAAATGTTTTGATAGATTTTACTTCTTCATTTGTTAAATCTTGTCCTAGCTGTGTTTCTCCCATGATTTTAATAGCTTCACTTAGTGACCAAACAGCACCATTGTGAAAATAAGGAGCAGTTTGTGTTATATTTCTAAGTGTTGGTACCTTGACCATAGAATTTTTGTCACCTTTAAAGTCTCCTATGTTTGCATATTTATATGGTTTTACAGCAGGAAATGGCTGCATACTTCCTCCGATACCTACACCTGTATGACAACTTACACAACCCTTATCAATAAAAACTTTCAGTCCTTTTTTTTGTGCATCTGTTAAAGCTTTTTCATCTCCGTTAAGAAATTTGTCAAATGGCGAAGGTGTAACCAAAGTTCTTTCAAATGCACCGATAGAATCTGCTATTTTTTTGAATGTGATATTTCCATCTTTATACACTTTTTTAAATTCTGCTACATATGCAGGCATTGAGCTGATTCTCTCAACTGCCATCTTTTGAGTGATTGCCATCTCTGGGGCTGCTTGCATCGGTCCTTGTGCTTGATCTTCAAGATCAGGTGAACGACCATCCCAAAATTGTTTACTCATAAAAACAGCATTATAAACAGTAGGTGAGTTTAAGTGATGTGGATTTGCAGTCCAGTGATGTCCGATAGCTGCACTAACTCCATCTACACCACCGATTGCCAGGTTGTGACAAGTGTTACAACTAATAAGATTACTTTTTGAAAGTCTTGTATCAAAGTATAACTTTTTTCCTAATTCTATTTTTTCTGGTGTAAGATGATTTTTTGGATTATCAATAAGTTTCATCAACGCTGCATGATCTGTTGGAATTGCTTTTAGTCCAGCATTAGTTGCTACCTGGATTAAAGTATCCGCAGATAGAGTGATAGCTGAGGCTGCTAAGATTGTTAAAGTTAATGTTGTTTTCATAAGTGCTCCTTGTTATTTTGTTTGAGAATAATAATAAAAAAAAGCTTTAAATTATATTAAATATCAAAAGAAAAAGATTATTAATCATAAAAAGTTTTTATTAACATAAAATTAACAAATATTTTGTAGAATCCCATGTATTACCGTACCAGCTAACTATATTCAACATTGAGAGAAGCAGATGTGGTGAGATGTAAACAGAGAAATTTGCAGGACTAACCGTAGTTAATTCAAAAATTTATCTGTTTGCAGATTGCCACATATGCTTCTCCCCGAAGGGTGCAGTGCTTTTGCCCATATTTTTCGTTAGATTTTATTGAATTAGCTAAGGCTAGTCCTGCTAAAATCTGCCTTGAATATGAACAAAATCACTGCATCAATGATGAAGATAGTTAGCTGGTGCGGTAATAGATTTAAATGAAGGATATGTTATGAAATTTCGTTTTTTTATGACTGGCTTACTTGGAGTGTTACTTTTTTGTGTAACA
>JALSQA010000056.1 GCA_026985685.1 Campylobacterales bacterium
ATGAAAAAATAGCTAAAGAGATAGCTCAGAGTGTTGAAAATGCTGGTGCTGATTATTTGACTCTTCATGGTAGAACACGTGCAGGAAAGTATAAAGCACCAGTAGATTATGAAGCGATAAAATTAGCTAAAGAGAGTGTTAAAATACCTATCATCGCAAATGGCGATTTGACATCATTGGCAAAAGTAAAAGAGGTTAGAGAATATACAAATTGTGATGGTGTCATGATTGGTCGTGGTGCTATTGGTAATCCCTGGTTGTTTTATCAAATTAAACATAATCAAGATTTTATAAAAAAAGAGAAAATTTTAGAGATAGTTTTAGAACATTATCATGCAATGTTAAATTTTTATGGTGATATAGGAGTTAGTATTTTTCGTAAACATTTACATCTATATTCAAAAAACTTTCCAAATGCTTCACAATTTCGTGATAGTATCAATCGTATTGATGATCCAAGATCTATTGAAGAGATGATAATTAAGTTTTTTAGTTAATAATGCTATAATCTCGCCTTGTTAGCGTTATAACAGAGTAATAATATAGGGTTTAAAGGGAAAATTATGTTTTTAGAAGATGATGAATTATTTGGCGGTAGTCCAAGGAAAAAGTATTTTGATATTATTTTTAATGCCAATCAAAATCTTGTAGAAGATGAGCTTGCATCAAATCTTGAAAAGATTGCGGCTTTTGAATTGTTATTTGAAGAGATGATGGGTGAAGATAAAGATATTTTACAGATAGTACAAAACTATATATGGGAAAACCAAGATAAAATCAAAGCAAAACAAACCAATCTATTTATAGAAGGTATGGGAAATATATTAACCAAAAATGAGTAAAATAATTTTCATATTTTTTTTTCTTTATACTTTATTAGAAGGAAATAAAAATATATGGGATTTTACACATAGTTTTGATCTTAAAAAAGATCAAATATGTAAGATCAAAATTGTTAAAGATTATAAGAAAACTTTTCAAAATCAAGGGATATTGAAATTTAGATGGACACTATATCATAATAAAAGATTAGTTTTTTTATTGGATTATGAAGGATTTAAAAAACAATTTATTTTGGAGACTAGACATAAGCTTAATGCTATTAAAGTTTTTTTGACAGATGATTATAAACGTATTGATCAAAGACCTTTTGGAATTATTAAATTTGTCTCTTTCGATGCTAGTAAGCATAAAGCAAAAATAGATTTATATGTCCGTGATCGAGCAAAACGGTTAGAAATAAAGATATTAACACCACTTAAGTAAAGGGAAAGATGCTAGAAAAAGTTGAATTATTAATGTATAACTATATTAAAGATGTTGATAGTTATGCAATTGCATTATATAACCATATTCCAAAAGGAAAAAGACTACGTGCCAAGTTGGTTTTAAAAATTTCTGGAGATAGTATCGAGTCACAAAAACTTGCAGCTATTATTGAACTAATTCATGCTGCTAGTTTACTTCATGATGATGTGATTGATGAAGCTAAAACAAGAAGAGGTACACCTTCTATCAATGCTACATATGATAGTAAGACAGCTGTTATGCTGGGAGATATACTATATTCAAAAGCTTATCTTGAATTAAATAATTTTTCACCATTTATTGCCAAATCAATATCTGATGCAGTTACAAAACTTTCAGTTGGTGAAATGCTTGATGTTGAGTTTTCCAAAGAAATACAACTTGATGAAGCAAAATATTTTGATATGATTTATAAAAAGACGGCTGTATTGATAGAAGCAACTGCTGCAACTGCTGCGAGTCTGGCAAATAAAGATTCTCAAAAATTTGCTCTATATGGTAAAAATCTAGGATTGGCTTTTCAAATCATTGATGATGTTTTAGATATCACAGCAGATGAAAAAACTCTTGGTAAACCAGCATTAGCTGATTTTAAAGAAGGGAAGACTACATTACCTTATATTTATCTATTTGAGTCATTAAATAGTGATGATAAAAAAAAGCTATTGACATTGTATAAAAAAGAGTTAACAGATGATGAGCGTATATGGCTTAAAGGAAAGATGCAAGAGAGTGGAGCAGTTATAAAGTCTATAGAAGTTGCTGTAAAACTAGGCAAAGAAGCACTACAAGCTATAGCAGAATATAAAAACGAAGCTTTAGAAAAAGTTATCAAAGATATGATAGAAAGAGAATTTTAATGCGTTACTTAATCGCAAGTTTTACCCATAAAAATACAAATATTGAAACTCGTGAAAAACTTTCTTTTGCTGATGAAGCGTTAAGAATAAAACTTTATGATGCACTAATTGCACATGAAATGCTTCATGAAATTCTAGTTGTTTCAACGTGCAATAGGGTTGAAATTATAACAAGTGCAAAGAGTTTAGATGGAGTCGAAGAGAGTATAAAAGAAATTTTGTGCGAACTAACAGATGTAAGCTGTGAAGAACTTGTAGATAAAGGGGAAGTTTATACAGATGCCAAAGCAATTCATCATGTATTTAGCGTTGTTTCGTCTTTAGATAGTTTGGTTTTGGGTGAAACACAGATTGTAGGTCAAGTTAAAGATGCCTTTAGTTTCTCTTATGAACACGGTTATAGTGGGCAAAAGATAGCACGTGTTATGCATAATGCTTTTAGATGTTCTGCAACTGTACGAAATGCCACAGATATATCGAAAAATCCTATTTCTGTAGCTAGTGTAGCAGTTGCAAAAGCAAAAGAGATCTTTGGTGGAAATTTAGGTGGTTACAGTGCTGTTGTTGTTGGAGCTGGAGAGATGGGAGAACTTGCTGCTAAACACTTGGCAAATGCAGGTGCAAACATAGTTTTGGTAAATAGAAATCTTGAAAAAGCTCATGAACTTGCAAAAAAAATTGATCAAGTTACTGTAACTGTTGAACCATTCTCAGAACTTTCAAAGTTAGTCAATCATTATAGATTGTTGTTTTCGGCAACTGGGGCTAGTGAACCAATTATTACTAAAAATATGGTAGAAGAGACAAATTTCCAAAGGCATTGGTTTGATATCGCAATACCAAGAGATATAGAGCAATGTAATTGTGATAAACTCACAATCTATGCGGTAGATGACTTGCGTACTATCATGCAGCAAAATTTAGACCATCGAGTCAAAAATGCACAAAAAGCTTATGAAATTGTTGGAAAATTTACAGAAGATTTTTTTAAATGGTTGCAAACACTAAGTGTTGATCCTATGATAAAAGAGATTCGTCAAAATGCACGTGAATGTAGTTCTAAAGAGTTAAAAAGAGCAATTGCCAAAGGTTATATACCTAAAGAGTATGAAAAACAAATTGAGAAAATTTTACATCAAGCATTTAATAGCTTTTTACATCAGCCTACAACTGTTCTTAAAAATATTGCAGAACAGCCTCAAGCTGATACGGTAGTGCAATCTATACAACTATTTTTTGGGTTAAATTCTCAACAAAGAAAAGCTTTAGATACTTATAAATGTGATTATCAAATACAAAAAGATTTATATACAAAGGAACAAAAGTGAGATTTAGTAAACTTTTTGCACCAACAACTAAAGACGCTCCTAAAGATGCCATTTTACCAAGCCATATTTTTCTTGTCAGAGGTGGGTTTGTCTCACAAATAGGAAGTGGAATATATAATTTTCTGCCTTTAGGAAAAATAGTGCTCGATAAGATTCGTACAATCGTCAAAGAAGAGTTAGATGCGATAGATGCACAGGAAGTACAACTTGGATTTGTAACACCTAGTGAACTTTGGCATGAGAGTGGACGGTATGAAAAATTTGGTAAAGAGTTACTCCGTTTTAAAGATCGAAAAAATAATGAATTTGTTTTAGGTCCAACACATGAAGAAGCTATGGTAGATTTGGTACGAAATCGTATCAAAAGTTATAAACAGTTACCACTGAATCTCTATCAGATAAATACAAAATTTCGTGATGAAGCAAGACCAAGATATGGACTTTTGAGGGGTCGTGAATTTTTGATGAAAGATGGTTATAGCTTTCATGAAAATGAAGAAGATTTAAAACGTGAATATGCTTTGATGGAAAAAACATATTCAAAGATTTTAGATAGACTGGGATTAAAATATCGAGCAGTTGAAGCTGATAGTGGTGCTATTGGTGGAAGTGGTTCAAAAGAATTTATGGTTTTAGCAGACAATGGTGAAGATGATATAGTTGTATGTGATAGTTGTGAATATGCTGCAAATATTGAAGCAGCAAAAAGAGCAAAAGTTATAGATAAAGATAATGAAGTTGAAATGCAAGAAGGTGATTTTCATACTCCTGATATAAAAACTATAGAAGAGTTGAGTGAATTTTTTCATATAGGTGCAGAGTTTTTTGTCAAAGCTGTTGCAAAAAAAGCAATATATAGTGACAAAGAGGAGATTGTTTTATTTTTTGTAAGAGGAAACGATGAATTACAAGAGACAAAAGCTTTAAATGTCTGTGGAGCATTAGATTTTGAAGATGCGAGTGAAGCAGATTTGGAAAAAGCTGGATTGGTAGCTGGTTTTATTGGACCTGAAGCTCAAAATATTAAGATATTTGTGGATAATGAGTTAGAAAACGAAAATTTGATGATTTGTGGTGCTAATAAAAAAGATTATCATTATGTTGGGTATTCATTTGAAGGGAAAAATTTTGAATTTGCAGATCTTATCAGCGTAAAAGAGGGAGATACTTGTAGTAAATGTGGAGGAAAACTTACAATAACT
>JALSQA010000057.1 GCA_026985685.1 Campylobacterales bacterium
CCACCTATATCTCCAGGTTTTGGAACAGATATTTTCATATCCCAGGCTACACCTGTTTTTGTTCCATTTGTGTCATAAATATATCCAGCTTTTCTATACTCAACTCGTACAGTATGTTTAGAACCTAATGAGTCAAATACATCTATACTAGCAGCATGTGTTGCAGCATTGATTTGTTGGGTTATTTTACTACCTGAACTTTTTGCTGATAGTTGTCCTGCAATTGGTGACATTGTTTGTGTAAAAAGTTCATTATTTTCTGTTTTTGCATCAGATATACCTCCCACTTGAATACTTAGATCACTAGTATTTGCTGCTGAGTTATCTATCTTGAATTTTCCCTCTTCATTTACAGTTATTTGTACGCCAGTTGAAGTATCATCTGCAAAATCTTTAAGTTGGGCTCTTAAATCTTCTGTTGTTCTAAAATATTTAACTTTACCATCTGTATGTGTATTACCTGCACTGTCAGTATAAGTATATGTACCTTCATAACCAACAGCATCTGAATCATCAGTGTATCTAAATTGTCTTTTTGTACTGCCTCCATTAAAACTTACTTCTATACCTTGTCCACCTTCTGCAGAATTTACAGTATTTCCTGTTTTATTTAAAACTGCAGCTTTAATATTAAAGGAGTTTCCATCTGCTGAAAATAGTACATTAAAATCATCAACTTTTTCATCATCTTTTGTATTTGCAACACCATCTGCACCGTTTAGACCTGCTGTGCTATCTAACGGTCTAATAGGTGACATGTTTTTTATTAGGTTACCAGTATTTAGGTTTGCTTTTATATTTACACTAGATGTAGCTTT
Source organism: Campylobacterales bacterium (assembly GCA_026985685.1). Lineage (GTDB taxonomy): Bacteria > Campylobacterota > Campylobacteria > Campylobacterales > QNZT01 > QNZT01. The sequence goes on from JALSQA010000057.1 coordinate 819, forward strand.
TGCTGGTGTGGTGAGACCTGGTTGGATTTGGATATTGTTTATAGGTGCTGAAGTATCTATCTTTCCTGTATCTGGATCTCTTGTCCATCCTTGTGCTACCAAACCACCATTTGTAACAAAGTTACCATTTGAATCAAATACAAAATCACCATTTCTACTATATTTATATGTTGTTCCTCCATCTTGACTTACAACAAAAAAACCATCTCCCTGGATTGCAAGGTCTGTTGTCTTTCCTGTTGTTTGTACTGAACCTTGTGAAAAGATTCTTGTTACAGAGTTTACTTCTGTACCTAGTCCTACTTGCATAGGGTTTTTACCACCGAGATTTCCTTGTGGAGCCGTAGCTATTTTTGCTGTTTGAGATAACATATCTGAAAAATTTGCACGAGAATATTTAAATCCACTTGTATTTACATTTGCAATATTGTTACCTTCAACATCCATCGCAATTTGGTGTGCTTGCAGACCGGAAACTCCAGCCCATAATGATCTCATCATAAGTCAATCCTTTTTATTTTATTATTGATATTTTTTACCAACTCCTCTTGTGCTAGAAGAGCAAGTAATGTGCCCAAAAAAAGCACTATTAAATTATTGAAAATTATTTTTTCATATTAATCGCATTTTGTACCAATTGATCACTTGTTGTGATACTTTTTGCACTAGCATCATATGCTTTTTGCAAGACAATCAGTTCTGTTAAAGCAGTTGTCATGGAAATATTTGCACGCTCTAGTGCATAACTGGAGATACTTGCAGTATTAATTGTTTTGCCATCTTTGTCTTTAAAAAACAGTGGTTCACCACTATTGGCTGTATTTTTAAAATATACAGGGGAAGATTGCTCTAGCCCTGCTTTATTTTGAAAATGATAAAGAGCAACTTTGGAAATAGGTACAGCTTTACCATTTGTAAAAATTGCTTCAATTATTCCATTTTTGTCCATTCCATACTCTTTTAACTCTCCACTCTCTTTACCATCTTGTGTAACATTTCTTGCAAAATCATTTGTTGTACCATTAAATGAAAAAAGTCCATCAAAACCGCTATTATTTTTATTTGGATCATAAATCGATCCAAAATTCAGAGATATGGGATTACCTTGATTATCTATAGAATCAATATTTGATTTTACAAGTGCACCTCTGCTGTTGAAATCAAGTTCTCCTTTTTTGGAATTGATAATATTTTTATCTTCATCTAATAGTGATACAGTTGTATTCCATGTTGTACTATCTTTTGCCTGTGGTACAATTTTTGTTAAATTTACCTCTATATATCCTATACTTCCATCTGAATTTACTATATTTGTAACAAATTTGTCTTTATTTGGTATCTCTGTTTTTTCTCCATCAAGACCTGTCTCATAAATAGGTTTTATATTTAATGCACCTTTAAAATCTATTTTTGAGGTTGGTTTGGGTGGAAAGAGTAAGTTATCTGGCAGTTGTATCTTTGTTTGTGTTTTTGGTGTTGTTAAATCAACATCTTTATTAAAATTAGGTTTAATCATGTTGTCTTGTATGTTTTGGGCTGATGTGCCAAGTAGATGATTTCCGTTAGGATCTACCAAAAAGCCATCAGCATCTTTATGAAATAGTCCAGCTCTGGTAAACATTTGTTCTCCTGTTTCATCAACTAATCCAAACCATCCATCTCCATTGATCGCCATATCAAATGGATTTTCTGTTTTTGTGACTGAACCTTGATTAAATTGCAAATGTGTTGCACCAATACGACTTCCTAAACCTTTATCATTTGAAGTTGGATTATTTAATGTAGATGTATCTAAAGCTGTAGCAAAAACATTAGAAAATTCAGGAATAGTTGTTTTTGCTCCTACTTTATTTACATTTGCAATATTATCAGCCCAGATATCTATACCAAATTGGTAAGTTTTCATACCAGAAACGCCATTGTAAAATGAAGTATTCATCTTAACTTACCTTTTTCTCATAAATTTCTTGCACTTTATCAAAAGGTATAAAACTGCCATTTAGTTTTAGATATGTTTTTTCATCTTCAAACTTAACTGATTCAACTTTATATGAACCAAATTCTCCACTCAATTTAACTCCATCTGGGTTGTAGTAATTAGCTGTTATTGTATACTTACCTGGTTTGACTTCATCTCCTGCATCATTTAAACCATTCCAGCTATAACTATGTTTACCTTTTGTATCTTCTTTTATATCCATAACTTTAACGAGCTTATTATTTTCATCATAGATCTCAATTTGACCACTTTTTATATCTTCTGCAAAATTTAATTCAAAACTAGTAGGGTTGATATTTCCTTTTGTATCTTGTGTGAGATTTACTTTGTTTTCAAGTCTTGCATATTTTCCTATGGTACTAACTGCTGCAAAATTTTTATTTTGTTTGAAACTTGCTGTTAAAGCTTCTAATGCTTTATTTGTTTTATCTTGTGATTCAAGTGCTGCAAGTTGAGATGTTTGTGCTAAAATTTTATCACTATCCATAGGACTTGTTGGATCCTGGTGTTGAAGTTCTGATAAAAGGAGTTTCATAAAATCATCTTTTCCTAGTATGGAGTTTGGATTTACTCCTGTCTTATTTAAAGCTGTTGTTTTGTTTAATTCACTTATTGCTGCCATCTTTTATCCTTTATACGTATCTTGGAACAATTATTTCAAAGTTATCATTTTCAAGATTTTCTTCTTCAAAATTTTTACTGTTTTTACTATTTTGTTTTTGACTTTGATCTTTTGGAGTATCTTTGCCGTTATCTCCAAAATTCATTTGCAAACCAGTAAAGCCCATATTGACTAGAGAGTTTTTAAATTCAGCTTGATTTTGTACAAAAAGTGCAATAGTATTTGTATTTGAATTTATACTCACATGTAAATTATTTCCACGGTTTATTAAAGTAACATCGACATCTCCAAGATTTCCTGGAGTCAATTGCATCTTTATTTTCATCAAAGGTGCTTTGTAGCTTTCAACTTTTTCTTTAAAATCTTGTGCAAAGTTATGAAAAGTTTTTTTTAAATCTATATTTTGATTTGTTTTATGAATATGATTTATATTTGTTTTAGTTTCGCCGGTATGTGGATGAGGTGAATTATCATCTTTTGTTTCTAACTCTTTTGAACTTGATTCTAGTTGAGTAGAAAACTCTTTTTTTACTTCTTGTGTTTGTATCGTTTGTTCACTATCTTTTTTGTTTGAAGATTGTAAAAGCTGTGATAGTTTTAAATCTTTATGTGTCGTTTGTATCTTTTCGTGTGCTGATTCTATAGTTTGAGATAAGCTTTTTGTTTGAATTTTTTTATCTTTTTTACTGTTTTGACTGGAAATGTTTTTTACTTCTGTTTGTTTGTTTGGATGTGAAGAGTATATACTAGAAATTGCTTGTTTATTTATAGTATTTGTTTCATGTGAAACATCTTTATGTTTCTGTAATACAGGAATATCTATTTTTTCAGATGTTTTTGATAGATTTACATCTTCAGGTTTGACTGTTTTTAAATTTTGAAGTTTATTGTGTTTGATTTTGTTTTCTGTTTTTTGATTATTTATTATTGGATCAGAAACTTTTATTGTTGATTCTTTTTCAAATTTGTTTTCTGTCTTTTGTAAATCTTGTGTTGGATTATCAATTTCTTTTGTATTGATTTTGGATAATTTAGTATCTTTTTTAATTTCATGTTCTTTAGATATGTTTTTATTGTCTATTTCTTTGTTATTTAAAATAACTTTTGTTGTTGAATCATTTTTTATTTTTTGTAAATCTTGTGTTGGATTATCAATTTCTTTTGTATTGATTTTGGATAATTTAGTATCTTTTTGAACTTCATTATCTTTAGATATAAATTTATTGTCTATTTTATTGCTCTTTAAAGCAA
>JALSQA010000058.1 GCA_026985685.1 Campylobacterales bacterium
ACGTTTGATAGCATCATCAGCGATCTCTTTTTTGACAAACCACTGTTTGGAAATATAAGGTTCGACGACATTATGACAGCGATAACAGTGACCTACTTGATGCATATGATCTTCGATCTTTACAACAAAGTTTTCATCCTGAAGTTTTTTAACGATTTTTTCTCTTGCTTCAAGACGCTCTAAACCCTTAAACTCACCACATTGGTCATTTAGATAACCTTTTTCATCAAAACAGGTGATAAACTCTAAATCATGACGTTTTCCGACTTCATAATCGTTTGGATCATGTGCTGGTGTGACTTTAACGATACCTGTACCAAAATCCATATCCACATGAGAATCAGCGATGATCTCTATCTCTCTATCTATGAGTGGTAGTTTGACTTTTTTACCTACTATATCTTTGTAACGCTCATCATCAGGATGAACCATCACCGCACTATCTCCAAAATAAGTTTCAGGTCTGGTAGTTGCTACGACAACTTCACCACTATCATCGCTTAGAGGATATTTGATATGATAAAATTTTCCATTGATATCTTCATGTTCGACTTCAATATCACTAAGTGCACCATCATGTGTACACCAGTTTACCATATAATTATCACGTACGATTAATCCCTCATTGTAGAGTTTTACAAATATTTTTTTAACAGCATTTTTTAGCCCTTCATCCATCGTAAAACGTTCACGACTCCATGCAGGGGAAATACCAAGATGACGCATTTGATTAAAAATCTGACCGCCACTGTAAGCTTTCCACTCCCATACCTTCTTCAAAAAAGCTTCACGCCCTATCTCTTCTTTGGTTGTACCTTGTGCTAAAAGTTGCTTTTCGACAACATTTTGTGTGGCGATACCTGCATGATCTAAACCAGGTTGCCAAAGTGTTTTGTATCCATCCATACGCTTGTAACGTGTCATGATATCCTGGAGTGTAAAAGTCAAAGCATGCCCGATGTGCAATACCCCTGTGACATTTGGAGGAGGCATCATGATGGCAAAATTTTTCCCCTCTTTTTGAATATTGGTATTTCCATCTATCTCAAAATAACCACGCTCTTCCCATATCTTATAATACCTCTGCTCGGTATCTTTGGGATTGTATACTGATTTGTTATCGCTCATGAACTTTCTCGCATTCGTAAAATTTGCGTGATTTTACCCAAATGCTAGTAAAGGAGTGCTTTAGAATAAAATCAAAGTCAAAAGATACGACAATATGGGATATTTATCAAAGATAAAAGCACTAAATTCCTTACCATTATGTTAATGCGATAAAAAATCTTACTTTAAGAAAAACTTAAAACTATTTGAGTTATACTTTTGCCAGACAAATATTTTACATAAGGAGAGAGTGATGGACAATTTTATTTTTAATCCCAGACACATTGATATCTCCTGTGTAAAAAATTTCCTCTTCTAAAACTTCATTTAGAACTTCCGAAATTTTTCATCTAGCGAGATCTGGTTTTTAGCCGTGCTTTTTTCATATATTTAATATTTACATTTTTTCACCCTGTTTGTCTAAGAGGATTTTTCTGTACATACTCCTTTTAGACAACCTGGGTTCAGTTTAACAAAAGGAGGTGTCAATGCAGACACATAGAGTTGTACTTCGTATGGCGACACCGTTGGTGTTCAATCTGTTGCTCAATATAATGGTAGTCTATACAGACTTTTTCATGGTAGCCAAACTTGGCAGTGATGCGATCGCAGCTGTGGGTATGGGTGGTCAGATCTGGATGATCTACTATGCGATGCTGGCACTCTTTTATACCGGAGGAAATGCGATTCTCAGCCGTTTTGTCGGGGCAAAGGAGTATATAAGGGCATCAATTGCACTATCAACGATCATCATCTTTGCTGTGGCGATCAGTTTGCCTTTGATTATCTCATGGAGTTATCTTGGGGAGCATATCTTTTATTGGTTTGGTGCACCAAAGGGTGTCATCGATCTTGGAGCGGCATATATCAAGACGCTGTCACTGGTCGCACCGCTGATGTTGTTGAACTCCGTGTTCGATACGGCGTTTGCAGCGTATGGCAACATGAAAACAGCCCTTTTTATCAAGCTGTTCGTGGTGGTGATGAATGCGGTGCTCGATTATCTGCTGATTTTTGGTCATGGTGGTTTTGAGGCGATGGGTGTCAAAGGTGCTGCCGTGGCAACAGTTATCTCTGAGATATTTAGTTTTGGTGTATTTCTGTCACTCTATCTGAGTGGCAAAACGATCTATACACCGATGGTGCGATTTTCTAAAAATTTACTTTTGCGGATACTTCGCATAGGATTACCTGCGATGGCAGATCGTGTGATCTCATCGGCTTCATATCTGATCTTTACGGGTATGGTGTTGCAGCTTGGCACGGCTGTTTATGCCGGGTTTCAGATCGGATTTCGCATCGAGGGTTTGGCATTTATGCCGGGTACCGCTTTTGCGATCGTCGCGTCCATTTTGATGGGGCAGGGCTTGGGGGAAAAAGATCCAGACAAATCGCACCGATCTGTGATGGTATCACTATACTATGCGACAGCTATCATGTTCGCTGTTTCACTGGCATTTATGTTCATGCCTGAAAAACTGGGTGGATTTTTTACCGATGATCCTGAAGTCCTGCACCAGGCAGCACTCTATCTCATCATCGTAGGCATTTCACAAGTGCCACTTGGCATGCACTTTGTGCTTGGTCATGCGATCAAAGGAGCAGGTGAGACGAAAAAACCGTTTTACATCAGCATACTCTCGATGTGGCTGGTTCGGATCATCCCTTCCGTAATAGCGGTCTATCTTTTTCACTCCGTCACAGGAGTGTATCTGGCGATGATAGCTGACACATTTGTAAAAGCCGTGCTTTATTGGCGACTTTTTCGTCAGGGAAGCTGGAGGACGATACGGGTGTAATGCCCGTATTTTTATAAACTAGGGACATGTGGAGATGAGTCAAGAGTCAAACATATCTAACTAAACCAGCTTATGTTATAATACCCTCATGCAAAACAGTAACTTAAAAAAACTACCTATCGGGATCAGCACATTTAGTGAGATTATAGAGAAAGACTACATCTATATTGACAAGACAAAAGAGGCTTTAGATATCATTTCAAATCACAAATACGCCTTTTTATCCCGTCCAAGACGCTTTGGAAAATCTCTCTTCTTAGATACCCTTTATGAGATCTTTGAAGGAAATAAAAAGCTCTTTAAGGGGCTTTATATCGAAGATAAGTGGGGTTTTGAAGATAAGTATCCAGTTATTAGGATAAGTTTTAGTGGAGATCTAAGAAGCAGGAGTAGTTTAGAAAGTAGAATCTTTGATATTTTAAAACGAAATCAAGAACATCTTGATATCTTGTGCCAAAAAACAAAAAAGTTTGATTCATGTTTTGAAGAGCTTATCATAAAAAGCTATGAAAAATACCAAAAACAAGTTGTCATCCTAATAGATGAATATGATAAACCTATCTTAGATAATCTTGACCAGATGCAAGTAGCTCATGCAAACAGAGAAGTGCTAAAAAGTCTCTATGGTGTCATGAAAGAGAGTGATAGATATATAAAGTTTGTATTTTTGACAGGAGTTAGTAAGTTTTCAAAAGCGAGTATATTTAGTGGACTAAATAATCTAAGAGATATATCACTTTTGCCTCAATTTGGAACAATATGTGGCTATACCCAAAATGATATAGAGAGTTCATTTATACCATATCTAAAAGGAGTTGATCTAAATAGAGTCAAAGAGTGGTATAACGGTTATAACTTTTTAAGTAAGAAGGTTTATAACCCATTTGATATACTGCTTTTTATCGATAGTAACTTTATATTTGATAACTACTGGTTTAACACAGGCACACCAAGCTTTTTGGTAAAACTTTTCAAATCCCAAAACTACACCTTAGCAGAGTTTGAAAATTTTCAATCCCCTAAAACAATCTTGGATAGTTTTGATATAGACAATCTCAATCTCCCAACAGTGATGTTTCAAAGTGGCTATCTAACGATAAAAGAGGTGATACAAAAAAGAAACAGAATAGAGTATATACTTGATTATCCAAACTTAGAGACAAAGATGAGTTTTAATAACTACCTTTTAGGCTACTTTGTCAAAGAGCCTATGAGTCAAAGCAGAGTGCAAAATGGCTTGATTGATATGCTAGAAATTGCTGATTTAGATAGTTTAGAAAAGGTTATAAGATCACTCTTTGCTTCCATCGCTTACAATAACTTTACAAATAATTACATAGAAAACTATGAAGGTTTTTATGCAAGTGTTATCTATGCCTACTTTGCAGGAAGTGGATTTGACAGGGTTATCGCTGAAGATGCTACAAGTGAGGGAAGGATTGATCTTAGTGTATTTATAGATGATAAAGTTTTTATCTTTGAGTTCAAGGTAGATAGCAAGGGTGCAATAGAGCAGATAAAAAATAGAAACTATCATCAGAAGTATATGAGTGAGTATAATGAGATCTATCTGATTGGTGTGGAGTTTGACTCACAAAAGAGGAGTTTGGCTAGGTTTAGTTGGGAGAGGATTAGTTAGTTTTGTATCTAAAAATCTGATAACCCCAGTTATCATTACCACCATTTTTACGAACTAGCTCCCATCCATTTGATAAAAGCTCTTTTTCAATGAGGTAGTTTAACCCTCCGTGTCCCATGTGTACTACATCCTCATG
>JALSQA010000059.1 GCA_026985685.1 Campylobacterales bacterium
GAAACGATGAATTACAAGAGACAAAAGCTTTAAATGTCTGTGGAGCATTAGATTTTGAAGATGCAAGTGAAGCAGATTTGGAAAAAGCTGGATTGGTAGCTGGTTTTATTGGACCTGAAGCTCAAAATATTAAGATATTTGTGGATAATGAGTTAGAAAATGATAAATTGATGATTTGTGGGGCTAATAAAAAAGATTATCATTATGTTGGGTATTCATTTGAAGGGAAAAATTTTGAATTTGCAGATCTTATCAGCGTAAAAGAGGGAGATACTTGTAGTAAATGTGGAGGAAAACTTACAATAACTAAGGGTATTGAAGTTGGGCATATTTTTCAATTAGGTACACAGTATTCACAAGCACTTGGTGCAACATTTTTAGATAGAAATGGTAAAGCACAGCCATTTGTAATGGGTACTTATGGCATAGGAGTGAGTCGCCTGGTAGCAGTTGTAGTGGAACAACATCATGATGATCGTGGTTGTATCTGGACAAGAGAGACTGCACCATTTGATATTGAAATCATTATCTCAAATATAAAAGATGAAGCTCAAAAAGAGTTTGGAACAAAACTTTATGAACAATTACAAGATGCTGGGAAATCTGTTTTATTAGATGATAGAGCAGATAGATTTGGTGTTAAAATCAGTGATTTTGAACTTTGCGGTTTTCCTTTAGCCGTTATAGTAGGTAAAGGACTCAAAGAAGATAATGTTCAAATTGTTGATAGAAAAACACTTCAGAAAGAGGATATCGCTTGTGATAAAGTGTTAGAAAAGTTAATGGAGATATTGTGATTTATTTCCTTCTATATTTCTTCCTGGAAGTGGTGATTACTGTTGATATTGCCGGTAGAATAGGGGGATTGGCTACATTTTTTGAAATAATTTTTTCAGCATTTGTAGGTTTTTTTCTATTAACCAACTTTCGATATACTCTCGCACAAAGTATGACTTCATTGATGGCAGGAAAGATTACTATCGAAGAGTTTCAAAAAATGAATCTCATGTCACTTGTTGGTGCGATTTTATTAATCATTCCTGGCTTTTTTAGTGATATTGTTGGCATACTATTACAATTTGGATTTTTTGGTACATTTATTGCTAAAAATATCTTACATTTAAAACATAAAAGAAAAACACATAAAGGGGAAAATGATGACGCAATTGATGTCGAAATTATTGATAACAACAGCACTCTTAAGTAGTACAACTGCACTTATCGCTAAAGATAATAATACTACAAAAACACAAACAAAAACGGTACATGATTCACTTAAATTAACTAAAGAACAAAAACATCAAAAACGATTATTAGAGTATGTAAAAAAAGCGATATCAGTTAATAAAAACTATCACCTTAAAGGTATACGCATTAGACAAAGTAAAGATGTAGCACAGTTACCAAATTGGAAAGTTTATTTTTTAGATATAGATTTAGCTTTGGTGAAACAAAAAGGAAAGGTCATTACAGTTCATGACAAAATCTTTAGCAATGGTAAATTTATTGTACGGGATTTTATCAACATCATTAACAGATCTTCACTAAAAGATAAGTTAGTTCCTGATATGGATGACTCTTTTTATAGAAAAGATCATTTGATATATGGAAGTTCAAAATCACCGAATAAAATTGTAGTTTTTAGTGATCCTATCTGTCCATTTTGTCAAGGATATTTACCAAAGCTATTAAAAGCAGCAAAAGAAAATCCTGATAAAATTGCATTGTATTACTATCATTTTCCACTTATCATGCTGCACAAAGAAGCACCTACGGTTATCAAAGCTGCTATTGTGTTAGAAGATAGAGGTGTTAAAGATGTAATGCAAAAAATATATAGCCATAAATTTAATATAGATACAACAGATGAAAAGAAAATATTGGCTGAATTTAATAAAAAAATGAAAACCAATGTAACCTTAAAAGATATACATGATAAAAAGGTTACAGATAAATATGACGAAGATATTAAAATGGCTGATAAAATGATGATAAGCGGTACACCTACGGTTTATGTCAATGGCAAAAAAGATTTTAGTAGAGCAAAATATAAAGAGATTATTGGAGAGAAATGAAAAAACTCATTATTGCAACGCGGGGAAGTAAGTTAGCACTTTGGCAGTCTGAACATATCAAGCATAGACTTGAGAGTGCGTATGAAGGTTTGGAAGTTGAACTTAAGACGATGAAAACAAAAGGGGATATTATCCTCGATACCCCGCTTGCAAAAATAGGAGGGAAAGGGCTTTTTACAAAAGAACTTGAAGATGCCATGCTTCAAGGAGAAGCTCATATCGCAGTGCATAGCTTAAAAGATGTTCCTACAGAATTTCCTGAAGGTCTGAAACTTGGTGTTATTACAAAACGTGAAGATGTAAGAGATGCGATGCTTAGTGAAAAATATTCTGATCTCTCTTCTTTACCTGAAGGTGCAGTGGTTGGCACAACAAGTTTGAGACGACGTATGCAGATATTGGCATATCGTCCTGATTTGAAGATAAAAAATTTACGTGGAAATGTAAATACAAGAATCAGAAAACTAAAAGATGGTGAATATGATGCGATTATTTTAGCAACTGCTGGTATCAATCGTCTTGGCTTAGAGGGTGAAGTAAAATATTTTTATCAAATTCCTACATCTCTTATGATCCCTGCTATGGGTCAAGCTGCATTGGGTATAGAGTGTATAGATGATCCAAAAGTTTTGGATATCATTTCTATTTTAAATGATGAAAATGCCAATATAGAAACAACAGTTGAGAGAGATTTTATTACTGTATTGCAAGGTGGCTGTCAGGTACCTATTGGTGTAAATGCTATTTTAAATGAAGATTCATTAAGTGTTAGAGCTATTGTTGGTATGCCAGATGGTACAGAGCTTATCAAAGAAAAAATAGTTGCCTCAAAGAGTGATTATAAAGTATTGGGCAAGGAATTAGCTGATATCATGATTGAAAATGGTGCAGTTAAACTTCTTAAAAGAGCAGAGGAGATTGCACTCAACGAAATTTTATAGCGGAGAAACAGACCATGAAAAACGCCATTGAACTCTTAAAAGAAAATGATCTTTTAAGAGTGATAGACGAACCACTTGATATAGATTTAGAAATCCCTCATGTTGCTTATGTAGAAGTTAAAAAGAGTGATTCAAAAGCACTTCTTTTTACTAACCCCATTTCTAAAAGATTAAATAAAACCTATAAAACACCTGTTTTGATGAATGTATTTGGCTCTCATAAAGCTACAAATCTTTTCATAGGAAAAGATGCTGATGAGATTGCTAAAGAGATTGAAGATTTATTGAAACTAAAACCTCCTGTGACATTTGGTGAAAAAATTGGTATGATAGGTAAACTTTTTTCCTTGAAAAATGTCTTTCCAAAACGTTTGAATACAAAAGGCGAGTGTCAGGAAGTTGTTATTGATAAAGATAGAGTTGATTTGTATGAATTACCTATATTAACTACTTGGACACAAGATGGTGGTCCTTTTATTACTATGGGGCAGGTTTATACTCAATCCTTAGATGGAGAGAGAAAAAATCTTGGCATGTATCGCTTGCAAGTTTATGATAAAAATCGACTAGGGATGCATTGGCAGATTCATAAAGATAGTGCAAACTTTTTTCATGAGTATAAAAAAGCAGGTAAAATGATGCCAGTATCAATAGCTATCGGTGGTGATCCTCTTTATACCTGGAGTGCAACTGCACCATTACCTCATGGTGTTTTTGAAATGTTGATGTATGGTTTTGTAAAAGGTAAAAGTGCTAGATTAGTTAAGTCTGTCACCAATGATTTGTATATACCTGAAGATGTAGATTTTGTGATAGAGGGATTGGTTGATCCTTCTAAAATAGAAATAGAAGGACCTTTTGGTGATCATACTGGATACTATACGCTTGAAGAAGAGTATCCTGTAATGGATGTAACTTGTATCACTCACAAAAAAGAACCTGTTTATCTTGCAACAGTTGTAGGTAAACCTCCTTTGGAAGATAAATATATGGGATGGGCAACTGAAAGAATATTCTTACCACTGCTTAAAACAACAGCACCTGATCTTATAGATTATGTAATGCCTGAAAATGGAGTCTTTCATAATCTTATTATTGCCAAAATGAAAACGCTTTATCCAGGTCATGCTAAACAGTTTATGCATGCATTTTGGGGAGTAGGGCAGATGAGTTTTGTAAAACATGCTATCTTTGTAAATGAAGATGCACCCAATCTTGAGTCTTATGAAGATTTAAGTGATTATATCCTTGATCGTGTGCAAGTTTCTAATATTTTGATTAGTGAAGGTGTGTGTGATGCATTAGATCATGCAAGTGATGATTTTGCTTATGGTGGTAAATTAGGTATAGATTGTACAGCTGATAATGTATTTTTTCCTAAAAAAGAGATCATTTCTGATGAAAAATTATTAAAATTGGTTCAAGAGATTGAGCCTGGTATTGTTGATATAAAACAATATAAAACTTATACAAAAACACCTATTGTAGTTATTGCTATAGATAAAAAAGAGAAAATCAAGAATGTTTATGAACGATTAAGTGCGATCAAAGCCCATACAAAGTTATTGGTTTTTGTAGATCATCAAAAAAATGATGTGAATAATCCTTATATGCTTATATGGAGAGTAGTTAATAATATAGATGCTTCTCGTGATATATATTTGCAAAAAGAGTTTATTGGTATTGATGCGACAAACAAAGGTGAAATAGAAGATTTTCCTAGACGATGGCCTGATGATACTGATTGTGATATGGAAGTTTTGACTGATTTAAGGAAGAGAGGTATCTTGGATATAGATGACGATTTTATAAAGAGATTTTATTTATAAAAAAGTTTAATTATAGAAAAAAATCCATCTATTCTAATCTTTTATAGTTATTTTTATTAAAATTATTGACTTTTTTAACAAAAATTATGAAATTCATTTTAGTTTAAAACTTTATTTAGTATTATCTAACATGAAACATTTTAAAAAAGGAGTAAGATTTGAAAAAAATATTCTTATTTGCCGCAACTACATCTATATTGTTTGCTGGTGCAGATATTGAGCCATTGGTTGATTATGATAAACAAGACGTTGTCAAAGCAGTTGAAACAGTAAAAGAGGTTAAACCTGCACCGGTACCCGCTCCGGTTGTATGTCCAACTCCAGTTCCTGTTGTAGCACCAGCACCTAAAAAATGGTATGTTGGTTTAGATGGTATGGGTGCTCAGTTTGAAACTGATTCAGGTAAATGTAATGAACTAGGTTTAGCAGTTGCAAAACTAGGGTATGATTTTAATAAATACTTTGGTATTGAAGGTCGTGCTGGTTACGGATTTAAATCTGCAACTCATGATGCAGGTGGTAAAACTAAAATCAAAGAGAACTATGGTATTTATTTAAAACCTATGCTTCCTTTAGGTGATAAAGTACACTTGTTTGGTTTACTAGGATATGCAAAAGCAAAAGTAGAAAGTACATTTGATGCAACTAGTAAAGCAACTGCATTGGCAGGTACTACTGATAAATCAAGCCCTTCATTTGGTCTGGGTTTAAATTTTGCACTCAATGACAGATGGAGTATAGTAGCTGAAGGTGTAAGACTTTTACATAGTGTAGAAAATACATTTAATGTTAAAGGTGGCGGAACACAAACAGAAAAAGATATCAACCTTGACACATTTGGTCTTGGTGTAAACTACAAATTCTAGTATTTTGTAAGAAGAAGTTTTCTTCTTCTTACGTACTTTCAAAAATTCTTATTATGATTCTAAAAAAAATTCTTTTTTCTATTTTACTGTTGTTCTTTTTTTATAGTGATGTTTTTGCTTATGTTTGGGATAGTCAAAATTTACAGCAATTAAAACAAGCTTTGTCTGATAAAGAGTTAAATTATAGTCATAGAGATTATGGACAAAAAGAACTAAATACTTATATTGAACAATTAAATTTTAATTTATTAGATGAAAGCCAAAAGATAGAATTAAATACTTTAGCTACGAATATATTTCTCTCTTTTGCAAAAGATATTAGTGTCGGTCGTATCGATGAAGCACTATTTCAAACACTTTTAAAAGCTGATGAAGATAGTGGTTTGGTCTGGGAATCTAAAAAGAAAAAATATTTTTATGAAAAAGATTTAAATTTAGCATTAAAAACCCACCTTGTTTTGGCACTGCTATATCGATATCAACCTCAGGAAAAAGCATATTCTGATTTGATTGATGCTTATCATAAGTATGAAAATCTTACATTTTCAAGTATAGATTATCGTAAAGATTTAAAAGAGGGTGATTATGGATATGAAATTACTCAACTGAAAAAGTATCTTTGTGAGACAAAAGATTTGAATCAATGCGATAGTACATATATCAATTTTCCAACTTTTGATAGTGTATTAAAGAAGGCTGTATTAGCATTTCAAAAGCGTCATTATTTGAAACAAGATGGGATATTTAATCGTGTGAATGCTCTTTATGCAAAAAGAAGTGCAAAAGACAAACTTTCACAAATAGCATTAAATATAGAACGTTTTAAACTTTTTGCACCTGCAAATAGTGATCAATATATTGTTATCAATATTCCTGGCTTTTCATTGCAGTATTTTGAGAAAAAAACCTTGATAAAAGATATCTTTGTTGTGATTGGAAGAGAGGATAGACCAACTCCTATATTTAAGGATTATCTTGAATATATCGTACTTAATCCAACATGGAGTATTCCTCAGCATTTAATGAAAAAAGATTATATACGTCATCTTGTTGAAAATCCCGAGTCACTCCTGGAAGACGATATTCATATTTATCAAAGAGGTAAAGAGATAGATCCAAAAAAAGTTCACTGGGAAAAATATCTTGATTATGAAGGGAATATTCCATATCAAATGATCCAAAAAGCTGGAGAAAAAAATGTTTTAGGTGAAATGAAATTTATATTTCCAAATAAATATAATGTTTATCTTCATGATACAAATGCAAAACATTTGACAACAAAACGATATCGTCTATATAGCTCTGGATGTATACGTCTTTCTGATCCTTATATGTTACTATCACTTTTAGCACCAGATACAAAATATAGCTATGAAGCATTAGTAAATATGATAGAAGAGAAGAAAACAAGAACTATACGTTTAATGAAAAAAATACCTATACATATTCGCTATCTAACTGTTTTTGCAGATAAAGAAGGCAAAGTGAATTTTAGGAAAGACTTTTATGGTTTTGATAAAATACAAAGGCAAGCCTTAAGAAAATAATTGATTTGACGATTTGTAAAGATATAACTTTACGAGGTCAGTTCATGAAACAATTTTTACGTTATCTTTTTTTTAGTTTTAGTTTTACTATCTTTGCTTTTGCACAAGATTATAGGTACAATATAACTCCTTATATAGGATATAATTTTACCGACAAAGAGTATTGGTTGGGAGACTCTTTTGCAGGTGGTATTAATTTTGATACTTTCTTGACAAATAGCGTGGGTATTCGTACGGGATATGAACGAGTATTTAGTATGCAAGTAAAAGATGATCCTCGGTATTCTTATCATATGGATCGGTTTTATTTAAATCTTCTTGTACGAAACAATACAATCTCAAATGTTGTTACTCCTTATGTCGCTTTTGGTGGTGGATATGAAAATGGAAATGGAAATATCTATTTAACTCCAGATAAATGGTTCTATAATCTTACCGTAGGTTCAAGTATTTGTATAAATGATCGATTATCCCTCTCTCCGGAGTTAAAAATGATGGGTCGTAAGAGATCTCATAATCATGTAGTTGATTATCTTGGAACAGTTGGTTTAACTTATAAATTTGGTGCACCAAATATTCAAGTCAGAGAACGAATTGTCCAGCAAAGAGTGGAAGTACCAGTAGAGCGGATAGTTAAACAAAGAGTAGAAGTGCCTGTTATGATGTGTCAAATACCAAAAATTACAAAAGATTATTGTGATAATTCTTATTATATTCAAGTTGCAAGTGCACCTGTTTGTTCATCTTGTCCATTAGGGTATAAAAATAGAAAATTTTTACATAAAATCAAAAGTCATGGTTATGATTATAGTCTCTTTAAAACACGTATTGCTTCTGGACAATACTACACTAAAGTACTGATAGGACCATATCGCTGTAAAAAAACTGCTTATAAACATTTATGTAAGATCAAAAAAGATTTAGGTTGTGATGCTTTTGTTTATCGAAAAAAAGGACATCACACTTCAGCACATAAATCATATCATAAACACCATAGTACACATTCAATACCAGCAGGTATTAATCCTTCATGGTTGAAATAAAATCTTGATATATTTTTTCTAACTCATCGTCTCTTTTGACGATGATGTTTTCATGATGATTGATGATAGCATCTTCTAAGACAGAAAGACGCTTTGATAGATAGATAAATAATTCACGATTGATATCTGGAATTTTATTGTGACTTAGCTGGGATTTGTCTTTTCCTTTTGTGATAACACGAGCAGGGATTCCTACTGCTGTAGAATTATCTGGTACATCTTTGATCACTACAGAATTTGCACCTACTTTTGCATTTTCACCGATAGTAATATTTCCCAAAACTTTAGCCCCGGCACTTATAACAGCACCGCTTTTAATGGTAGGATGTCTCTTAACGTCTTTATCTAAACTAACACCGCCTAATGTCACACCTTGATATATAAGTACATCATCGCCTATTATCGCTGTTTCTCCGACAACAACACCAACACCATGATCTATAAATACCCTACGACCTATTTTACATCTTGGATGAATATCTATATTGGTTATCACTTGTGTTATTCCCATAAGTATACGAGCTATAAAGTGAAATTTTTTCATGTATAGATAGTGTGCTATACGATAGTTTATGATTGCCCAAATACCAGGATAATTAAAAAACAGTTCAAATTTTGATCGTATGGCTGGATCATTTTTCCATGGTGTTTGAAAATCTTCTTTGATGATATGCCATAAAGATATATTACTCATAAAGTTCCTAATTTACAGTTTTTAGATAACCATTTTCTTGTAAAAACAGAGCAATTTCATGTTTGATTTGTGCTCTTTGAGTTTTTGAAATAAAAGGAGAATTATCAATTTTATGAAAAAGATTATCTTCTATTTTAGTACAATTATAGTTTAAGCTATCTAAAATCTTTATAAGTGTATCACTAGGTGTAATGGTTTGTATTTTATAGCCTTGTTCATTTATCTCAATAGTAGCCGTAGTAGGGTGTGTGAAAAGGTTGTGATTCATGCCTAATACCTCTTGGTATGCACCAACTTTGAAAAATCCTAAAAAATAATCTTCTTCATCAAGATTAACACTATGTAAAAAGAGTGGATTTTTACTATCAAAAGCTATCTCACCATCACTATCACAAGTGATATCCCATAAACTAGCTGAACGAGTAGGTTTGGTATCAAGTTTGGCTAGTGGCATGATTGGAAATCTTTGAGCCAATCCCCAAAAATCAGGAATACTCTGAAATATAGAAAAATTAACAAGATATTTTTCTTGAATTTTGTCTTGAATTTGGATTAACTCTTTTATAGGTTCATCTTTTAGTAAAAGGATTGCTTTTTTGATTATTATGTGGGTTAGGATCTCTGCATTTGAACGATCTATCAAGTCAATATATCCTAGGTCAAATAGAGTCAAAAGTGAGTTTAAATGGTCAATACTGTCATGAAGATACTCTTGTGCATTTTTTTTGGTGATAAATTTTAAAAGTTCATATAATTCATCGATAAGAGGTGGATTTGTTTCTTTGTGAATGAGTGCATTTTGTGTGTATTCCTCACTAAAAAGTTCAAAGACAGGTGCTACAAGAACAGCATGAGAAGATGCGATAAATCTACCAGATTCTATGATGATATTTGGTTCTTGTACATTTTTTTTCTTTGCAATGTTTTGAAGAACAAAAGTAGTTTCACTTGCATATTCACGTAAAGAGTATGTTAGTTCTGGATATGATTCATTTTGGGTATATTCTACTCCTAAACCACCTCCTAGGTTAATACTATTGAGATGTGAAGCACCTAGCTTTCTAAGATCAGCATAAATGTTCCCTGCTTCTCTAAGTGCTTTTTTAAGGTTTGAGATTTGTGTCATTTGTGAACCGATATGAAAATGAATCATAGTAAAATATTCTAAAAGCTTGTGTTGTTTTAGTAAATTTATCGCTTCTAATAGTTCTGTTGAAGTCAAACCAAATTTTGAATTTATTCCTCCACTCTTTGCCCAAATACCAATACCCATACTATGAAGTTTTATACGAAGTCCAATTTTGGGAATAGGTGTTCCCCTCTCTTTGGCTACTTCTATGATAGATTCAAGTTCGTTTATGCCTTCTATCGTGACAGTAATGTTTTGTCCCATTTTTGCAGATAAAAAAGTAAGTTCTATCATCTCTTTATCTTTAAAACCATTTACTGTGACGGGGGCTTGATCATATATGTGACTCATAGCGATAAGCAATTCTGCTTTGCTACCTGCTTCTAGTCCATATTGAAAAGGTTTTCCTGCTTCAATAATAGGTTGTATAAAATCAGCAAATTGATTTACTTTTAGTGGAAAAACAGCTTGAAATTTCCCATGATAATCGATCTCTTTACAAGCATTTTCAAAAGTTTTGTAGATAAGTTTGATTTGCTTTTTGATAAGATGAGGAAAACGTAAAAGCAAAGGTCCTTTTATATCCTGGTTACGAATATTTGTGACTATATCAAAAAGAGCAGGGGAGCTTTTGTAGTTTACTTTGACTTTATCACCATCGATAAAAAAGTCATCTTCTCCCCATATCCTGATACCATAATCTTGCATGATTTAACTCAATGGTGCAGTAAATTCTGTTTTCTCTTGTAAATCTTTGATCCATATTGTTTGATTTTCTAATTCATCTTCACCTATTACTGCACAGTATCTAGCTCCTGCTTTATCTGCTGCTTTAAGGTGTGCTTTTAAGCTTTTTTTCTCGTAAGACAGAGTTACGATATCTGTTTTTCTCTGTTTACTTGCAGCATCAAAAACTATCCCTATGGCTTGTGGACAAAGTGCTCCAAAATAGTATCCTTTTCTTTGTTCTTGTGGGATTTCTATCATCTCTAGCAATCTCTCAATACCGATTGCAAAACCAATAGCAGGAGTCTCTTTGCCATCTAAAAATGAGACTAATTTATCATATCTTCCACCACCGGCAACTGCATTTTGTGCACCAAGATCACCGCTTATAAATTCAAAAGCAGTTTGATTGTAATAGTCAAGACCACGTACTAGATTTGGATCAACTTCATATTTGACATTTTGTTTATCCAATATTGTACGCAAAGCATTAAAATGTGTATCGCATTTTTCACAAAGGTTTTGGTTTAGTCTGGGAGCAGGATTGAGAAGTGCCTGGCATTGTTCATTTTTACAGTCAAAAACACGAATTGGATTAGTCTCTTTTCTTCTTTGGCAATCAGGACATAAATCATCTGTGATAGTATCTAAAAAAGTGATTAATTCTTTACGATATGGTGTCATACAATCTTCACAGCCGAGTGAATTTAACTTTAAACTATAATTGATACCAAAAAAATCAAGTATCTCTTTTGTCATCAAAATAATATTTGCATCTTCATAATGACTCTCTACTCCAAAGCTTTCTACTCCAAACTGGTGAAATTGTCTAAATCTTCCTTTTTGAGGACGCTCATATCTAAACATAGGTCCATAGTAAAAAAATCGATTGATACCACCTATGCGATCAAGTTTTTTCTCTACAAATGCACGTACAACTCCAGCAGTTCCTTCTGGTCGTAAACAGACATCATTTCCGCCTTTGTCTTTGAACTGATACATCTCTTTACCAACGATATCGCTACTCTCTCCCACACTACGTTTAAATAGTGAAGTCTCTTCAAGTAAAGGAGTTTCGATAAATTCAAATCCATATTTTTTGACTATTTTAGAGGTGTTTTTGATAAAATATTCAAATTTTTGATTTTGTGGAGGGAGTATATCTTTCATTCCACGAAGTGCTGTGATCATAATAAACCTTTTATCTCGTTATGTATTTCTTCGATACTTTTTCTAGCATCAATAATATGGTATTTTATATTTAATTTCTTTAATATAGCTATCATGTTGTCTTGAACACTCAAAAGATAAGATAGACCACGTTTTTCTATCATATCTTCTTGTTTTTTACCCATTCTTGAGCGAATAAGTTCTTGGTCTGTCTGGAGTAAAATAACAAGATCAGGCATATGCTCATCTAAAGCAAATTTATTTAAGTTGATTAAAAATTCTAACTCATAATCAGGATGATTTGCTAAAGCATAAGCAATTCCAGATATAAATCCTCTGTCACTTATAATTATTTTTTCTTTATTTGGTTTGATGACTTTTTCATAATGTTCGGCTCTGTCTGCTAAAAATAAAAATAGTTCGCTTTTGTGACTTTGTACACCTTGATGTAAAATCATCTCTCTTAGTTTGATACCAAGTTTAGTACCACCTGGTTCTTTTGTCACTATTGAATTTTTCAAGCTTTTATGAAGTAACTCAACTTGAGTGCTTTTTCCACAAGTATCTACTCCCTCAAATATCAGATACATTATCATCCTTGTTCAAAAATGTCAATATCTCTTTTGGTACGAGATGAGAAACATTACCATGGTGAGTTAAAATAGTTCGTACAACTGAAGAGCTGATAAAAGCATTTTGTAGATTTGGCATCAAATAAATTGTCTCTATATTTGGATCAAGAGAAGCATTTGCGTATCCCATCTGAAGTTCATATTCAAAATCACTTACAGCACGTAATCCACGTATAATAATAGTTGTATTTACTTGTTTCGCTAAATCTACAAGAAGGTTATCAAAACTAATGATTTTGACATTGTTACAGTGTGCTGTTGCTAGTTTAATCATGTCTTGTCTTTGTTGTAGTGAAAACATTGGTTTTTTGCTAACTGAAGCAGCAACTGCAACAATCACACCATCAAATATCTTCCCCGCTCTTTCAATAATATCCAAATGTCCTTTTGTTATAGGGTCAAAAGTACCTGGATAAAGTGCTACTTTCATCTTAATCCTCTCCCCATCTGTGAAATAAATTGTGTTCAATACCCAAGAGATCGAACCATTTTCCAATGATAAAATCTTCCATCTCATCAAGCTTCTCTATCTTGGCATAATAACCTAAAATAGGAGGAGCTATAATGACTTGTAATCTTGCTAATTTTAGCATATTTTCTAGTGCAATAGCAGAAAATGGCATCTCTCTTGGAGCTAAAAGTAATTTTCTTTGTTCTTTTATCTGTACCGCTGCTGTTCTTGTGATGAGATTATCACTTATTCCACAGGAAATTTTGGCAAGTGTATTCATAGATGTGGGAATGATTGCCATGGCATCACATTTAAAGGAACCAGATGCAGTAGGTGCTGCGATATCATCATCTTCAAAATATTTGATATGTTCCTCTTTCTCTAATACGGTTTTTGCATTTTTAGAGACAATAACAAATGTTTCGATCTCTTTTGGTAATGCATCGATAAAACGCTTTCCAAGTTTTACTCCACTTGCTCCAGTAATAGCAACGATAATTCTCATGGCAATACTTTTACTGTTGTATTTGAAATTATTTGTGCTTTAAATCTTTTTTTGTAACTTTTTCTGATGTTGATAATATCTCCTATATCACCTTCTTGCAAAGCAGTAGCCCTAAAGTTTAATACAACTCCACCATCTTGAATAATAGCATTTACATGATCATTTCGTTTGATAGCTCTGTTCTTTTTGAGTTTTTCATAAGTAATGGGTTTGTTTTCTTTGATAGTGTATTTTGCATAGTATTGATTAAAATCTTGTGCTTTAAATGGTTCATGATAGAGTGATTTAAATTTGATACTTTCTAAATTGACAATATTTGGTGTGATGATACGCCCTTTTTGGATATGTTCGTTTGCTACATAGAGATTTATTGTAGCGTTTATATTGTACTTATAGTATAACTTTCTTTGTTTATGATTTTTTGCAAATGTAACTAAAATGCTACCTTTGTTTCTACGCAAATCATCTTTTGTTATAGCTACTTTTGAGACTTTGTACTCTTTTAGTTTATGGATAAGTGTTGATGTTGGTTTGATAGTAATATTTTCAATGTTCATAGAGGGATAGTGTGTTAGAAACTTCTCTTCAATCAGATGTTTTATTTTATCTTCTTGTATGGAAGTTGCAAAAAGTGTGAGTCCACTAAAAAAGAGTAAAAAAATAATTTTCAAAATAGTATGCCTTTTTAGCTTCAGTTGAGCAAAAATTGTACCCAAATGATGGTAAAAAGGCGATAAGTTTAATTCTCAATTCGTTTGATAAATGCCCCATGTTGAATAGTTCTCATCTGTGGTAATACACTTTGTGCATCTTGATGACTCATGTATGGTCCTGCTAGTAGTAACTTGGCGTGTCTGCCTGAAATAATAGCATCTTTTATACTAAAAGGTTCGCCACTATCCTGGATAGCATTTATGATGTTGTCATCATCGTGTATATTTGAATGAAATATTGCAGCAAGTTGAATATAGTACTCACCATCATAAGCAGGTGTTTGTTCTTGAACAATGATAGGCTGAGCCTCTTCTACACTTTCAACAGAGTTACTAATGATTTGTGGTTCCTGTGCAACGATAGTTGTTGGTTCAACACTAACAGGTGTGCTTTGTGGGAGCATTTCAATTTCTGGCGAACTAGATTGAACAAAAGTAGTAGGTGCAGAAGAGATAGTTTGACCAAAAGCAAATCCAACACCAATAGCCAATGCAAAATCTAGTGAAGAGTCATCAAATTTTTTGATAGCTTTTGCTTCTGAATATAAATTGACATTGTCTGCAAAAGGTATTTTTAATCCCGCACCAGCATCAAAAAAACCTTGAGATTTAAGGTTATTTGTTTCATGTTCGACATTTTCATATCCTAAACCAGCGAAGACAAAAGGACGTATATTTGGATTTGGAAGGTAGAGATCATGAACACCATTTATAAAATATCGATCAATATTAGTACTACCATTTGTGCTACTGTTGTAGTTGTTGTCTTGAGTTCGTGAGCTTGGGTTGATGATAGTCCTGTCTAAACTTCTGTTATTGTATGTAGTTACATTAGATTTATAATCTGCACTATTGATATGATCATATCCAAGCTGAATTGCATTATTACAGTTTATATACTGTGTTGCTCTTATTCCGAAGAAGTTGGCGTTTTTAAGTGCAGTATCGCTATCAAAGAAATTTCTTCCTACTACTGGTGTGAGTTCAAATGGCTGAGCTTGAATTTCTTGAAAACTAAGCAATAAAAGCGAAGATAAGAAAACTTTTTTATACATAAAACATCCTTTTGGTAAATATTAATTACATTCTACAATAAAATCTACCTAAATATTTTTTTCTTGAATAAAATTTATGCTTTTTTGAAAAAAAACTATTTTACTGTTACAAATCTAAGCATAAATAAAATCTAAATTAAAGTATAATTTAAAAAAGGAGATTTCTTATGCATATTTTTGGAGTTTTATTATTGTTTGTATCGCTTTTGATAGGAAAAACATATACCAATGAACTTATAAATTCACAATCTCCATATTTACTTGCACACGCACACAATCCCGTGAAATGGATGCCTTATAGCAAAAAGATATTTGAACTAGCCAAAAAAGAGAAAAAACTTATCTTTTTATCGATAGGGTATAGTACGTGTCACTGGTGTCATGTCATGGAAAAAGAGTCCTTTGAAAATGAAGAAATCGCAAAAATCTTAAATGCAAATTATATCAGTGTTAAAGTAGATAAAGAAGAGATGCCACAAATCGATCTTTTTTATCAACATATACATACACTATTACATCATGGAAGGAATGGTTGGCCTTTGAGTATTTTTCTCACTTCTGATAAAAAGATTTTATATAGTGCTAGATATATACCTGCCAAAGATGCTTATGGTGTAGAAGGTTTAAAAACATTACTTCCAAAGTTAAGTAAAATGTATAACCATCATACAAAAGAGTTTATGAAACTGATAAACACTAACCAACAAGCTATCAAAAAAAAACAAATTTATACAACAAGTATAGAAGATAAAAATATTACAAACAAATATGTAAAGAAAATGCAAAAACGTTATGACAATATATATAAAGGTTTTGACAGGCGACCACGTTTTCCATTATCTGCAAATCTAAGTTTACTTTTAGATATATATCTGTTAAATGGTGATAAAAGAGCTTTTAAAATGGTTGATGAAACACTCAGAGCGATGGCTATGGGTGGTATATATGATCAGATAGAGGGTGGTTTTTTTAGATATAGCACTGATCAAGACTGGGTAGTTCCTCATTTTGAAAAGATGCTCTATACAAATGCCCAACTGATACAACTGTATACAAAAGCATATCTTTTGACATCAAAAAAGTTGTATAAAAAAGTAGTTCAAGAAACGATACGAGAGTATGAACGTCATTTTGAAAAAGATGGACTCTATTTTGGAGCAAGTGATGCAGATACAAAAGGAGAGGAGGGTGGATATTTTACTTATGATCTTAAAGAAGTTACCCATAATTTAAAAAAGGCAAATTTTACACCAAAAGAGATAGAAGAAAATTTAGATTATATCGATATCTCAGAAATAGGTAATTTTAAAGACGACCAAAGCAATGTGCAGTTTAATACAGGTTACGATAAAAAACCAAAACGTTTACATGAAGTACTTAGTATTTTGAAAAAGATACGCCAGAAACGTACTTTTCCTTATGTGGATCAAAAAATCTTAACTTCTTGGAATGCAATGATGATCAGTGCACTTTTGGAAGCTTCATGTATTGATGATAAGTATGGTAAAAAAGGACTTTTCTCTTTAGAAAGATTATTGCAAAAAAATTATAAAAATGGAATTTTATACCATCAAAGTATCTCTGATAAAAAATTGATACAAGAAGGATTACTGGAGGATTATGCTTTTTTGATAGACGCATTACTTAAAGCGTATAGTTACTCATATGATAAAAAGTATCTTCATTTAGCACATGATTTCATGACAAAAGCATTACAAAAATTTTATATAAAAAGCAGGTGGTATGTAAATAGCAAAAAACCTTTGGTTTTAAATCAATATAATGATAAATATTATTCAACGCCACTTTCTGTAATGTTTGATAATCTTATTACAATCTCTAATCTAACATATGATTTGAAACTTTGGCATCAAACAAAAAAGATGATATCAGATGAAAAAAATAAAATTCTTTTAGCTTTTGATAAAGCACCTAACGCATTACGTTTGTTGATCAGGTTAGAGGAGG
>JALSQA010000060.1 GCA_026985685.1 Campylobacterales bacterium
CGCTCCACCAATCACTGATCCAAGCCAGAAAAATGCTTTTTTGATTTCATCTTTACTAGCACCCAATGACAACAAAAGTGCAATCTCACGTCGTCTGTTCATGACTGTCATAAGAAGAGAACTGATGATATTTAAAGAAGCTACCAGGATAATCAACATCAAAACGATAAAAAGTGCTTTTTTCTCCATAGCCATAGCTGAAAATAGATTTCCATTTTGCTGCCACCAACCTACTGCTACCAAATATGGAGGGAGAAATTTTCTAATCTCTTTGATTTTTTCCATAGGTTTTGTACAACTAACATGAATACCATCATATTTATCACCTTTGACTTTCATCACTTTGGAAAGTCCTTTAAGTGTGGTATAAATATAAGCATTGTCATACGCTTGCATTCCAGATTTAAAACTACCTTTATAAGCAAAACGTTTCATGATAGGCATGAGTGAGAATCCACCTGGTTGAGATTGTGTAAAAATCAGTGTTACTTTTTCATCTTTTTCTAGTAAGTAGTCATTGGCTATACCTGATCCTGTGATCATCTCAAAAGTACCGATATGCTTATCTTTAACTGCATCAGCAACTATGTGATTTATCTTTGCTTCTGCATCGAAATCAACACCAAATATAATAGCACCTTCCATCTTTTTACCACGCTTTAGGATAGCTTGTGTATTTAGATATGGGCTTAAGACAAGATCTGGAAACTTTTGCTGGAGTGTTTGAAGAGCATATTTATCTATGCCCTTATCCTCACGAGGCAAGATAGTGATCGGATAGCTCATCGTAGATATTTTCTCTTGAAACTCTTTTGATGTACCATTCATGATAGCCATTGCTATTATCAAGACCATCAGACCAATACTAACACCTAAAAATGCCAAAATAGCACTTATTGTGATAAAAGGCTGACTTCTATCAAAACGAAGATACTTTTTTACAAGATAAAATACAAGTTTTCCAGAATTCAAATTATCCCTTACTCTACTTTGCTAAAAGTCCCTTTTTAGGACCACTCTTTCCACAGCAATTTTTATATTTTTTACCACTTCCACATGGACAAGGATCATTTCTGGCTATTTTCTTAGCAACCTTTTCATGTTCACTATTTTGTGGTTCTAGTACACTCTCTTTGTTCATGACTGCATCATCTGCGGCACTTTCAAGCTCTTGCATCATCTTTTGCATCGCTTCTTCACGCTCTTGTTGTTCGTTTTCATCTCTTAACTGGATGTTTTGAAGCATTTTGATACTATCAAATTTGATACGATCGATGAGATCTACAAACATTTCATAACTCTCTTTTTTATACTCAGTCAATGGATCTTTTTGGTTATATCCTCTAAGCCCTATACCTGTTTTGAGTGTATCCATTTGGTACAAATGCTCTCTCCAGGCATTATCAACTGTTTGCAGATAGATAAGTTTTTCGATATCACTTCTTTGTTTCGCATCAACAACAGACATCTTTTGATCATACATATGTGTTAATACTTTTTCTATTTTTTCAGCGATAGCATCTGCTTCTAAATCTTTAAAATCATCTTCTTCAAACTCTATCAATACCTCTTCTTTGAGTATAGCTATAAGTTTATCCAAGTCATAATCTTCCTGAGCTATTCCTTCATAAATACCTGCACGAGAAAGCATATCATAAATATACTCCTGACGATTTAATTTTACTTTATCACTTAGATCAAACTCAGGATTAAGTAATTCATTTCTATACGTATAGATCACTTTTCTCTGTTCATTTGCTACATCATCATACTCTAAGATATGTTTACGTGATTCATAATGTAGATTTTCTACTTTTTTCTGTGCATTTTCTACAGCACGTGTCACCATGCCAGATTCGATATGCTCACCCTCTTCTATACCTAAACGCTCCATGATATTTTTGATCTTATCACTTCCAAAAATACGTAAAAGATTATCTTCAAGACTAAGATAAAATTGACTTACTCCAGGATCACCTTGACGACCTGAACGCCCTCTGAGCTGGTTATCGATTCGTCTTGATTCATGTCGTTCTGTACCTATGATATACAAACCACCTAATTCTTTGACTTCATCATCTATCTTGATATCAACACCACGTCCTGCCATATTTGTAGCTACTGTGATAGCACCTTTTTTACCAGCATCCTGGATGATCATCGCTTCACTTTCGTGATTTTTTGCATTGAGTACTGAGTGTGGTACTTTTGCTTGTTTCATAAGTTCATGTAAAAGTTCACTCTTCTCAATAGAAGCCGTACCGATCAGTACAGGTTGTCCTTTTTTGTGTAACTCTTTTATTTTATTGATAACTGCTTCAAATTTTTCTCTCTCACTCTTATATATAAGGTCATTTCTATCATCACGTTTTACTGGAACATTAGTAGGAATGGAGATAACATCAAGATTATAAATCTGTGCAAATTCTGTCGCTTCTGTTTGTGCTGTACCTGTCATACCCGCTAGTTTATTATACATTCTAAAGTAGTTTTGAAAGGTGATATCTGCCAATGTCTGAGACTCTTCTTGAATCACAACACCCTCTTTGGCTTCAAGTGCCTGATGCAATCCTTCACTAAAGCGTCTACCCTCACTCAAACGACCTGTAAATTCATCAACAATCACCACTTCTCCATCTTTAACAACATAATCAACATCTTTTTCAAAAATATTTTGTGCTTTTAAAGCTTGATCTAAATGGTGACTAAGTGAAGCATTTTCAAGACTATATAGGTTGTCCACACCAAACTCTTTTTCTGCTTTATCATTTCCTGATTCTGTTAAAATCACTGTTCTGTTTTTTTCATCAACAATAAAATCACCACTGTTTGGATCTATTTCACCTTTTTCATCTTTTTTAGTAGCACGTACAAGAGATTTAGCAACTTGATTTGCCTTATGATAATTTTCCAATGTTCTATTTGTCGGACCTGAGATGATAAGTGGAGTTCTAGCTTCATCTATCAAAATAGAATCGACTTCATCCACGATTACAAAGTTATGTTCACGTTGCACTTTTTCAGTTAAATCATACTTCATGTTATCACGTAGATAATCAAATCCAAATTCATTGTTTGTACCATAAGTGATATCTGCATCATACTGAGCTTTACGTGTAGCATCATCTTGGATGTCATTTGTAATCACACCCACACTATATCCCAGAAACTCATAGATACGTCCCATATCTTCAGCATCTCTTTTAGCAAGATAATCATTTACAGTAACTAGATGTACACCTTTGCCACTCATAGCATTTAAAGTGATCGCAAGTGAAGCAACAAGTGTTTTACCTTCACCTGTTTTCATCTCTGCGATTTTACCATCATGAAGTACCATACCACCGACCATCTGTACATCATAGTGACGCAAACCAGTTGTACGTTTACTAGCTTCTCTTGTAATAGCAAATGAATCATACAAGACATCATCAAGTGTTTTTTCACCAGATTTTACTTCTTGTTTGAGCGTCTCAAAAGCAGTTTTCAGCTCTTCATCACTCATCTTTTCATAAGTTGGCTCTAAGGCATTGATTTGCTGTACCCTTTTGAGGTATTGTTTGACAATTTTGTCATTTTTTGTACCAAAAACTTTTTTTACGACTGAGGAGATCATCGTAGTAGATCCTTTATGTATAATTATTTTATTTTAACAAAAGTTTAATGTTAATTTGCTAAAGTTTATATATATGGTATATCGACACAGTTCATATACAATTTAATATATACAAGGAAAAACTTGAAAAAGACAATATTTTCATTTCTATTTTTAACAAGCAGTTCACTTTTGACTGCGGGTATCAATGATTTACAGACTTTTGAATCAAATTTCAAACAAACCATTATCAATGATCAAAATTCCCATATCACTTATGCTGGTAAGTTATACGCCAAAAAAGATAAAAATCAAGCACTATGGATCTATACCAATCCTATAGATAAAAAGATTTACTACTCTAAAGGACGAGTTGTTATCATAGAACCTGAACTTGAACAGGCAATCTTTGCGAAACTTGATAAAATACCAAATATCCTAAGCCTGTTAAAACAGGCAAAAAAGATATCAAATGATACATACATCACAACTTTTAACAACACACAATACAAGATATTGGTTAATAAAAATCAAATAACAAAGATAAGTTATACAGATGAGTTACACAATCGTGTAAATATAGAGTTTAAAAATCAAAAATCAAATCAAAATATCAGTGATAGTAAGTTTGCATATCATATCCCTTCAGATTATGACATACTAGAGCAGAAATAAAAAAAGGCAAACTTCAAAAAGAAGTTTGCCTTAGAAGTTTTAACCTCTTCTCCAGGATCGTACAGGTCCAACATCTACATGGATAAAGCCTTTTGATGGATAATAACCGACACCACCACGCTTCAAGCCCATAGCGATATCTCTTAGTTTATGTAAAGGAACACCAGGGACATTGATATCTACTGCTTTTCCTTGTATATGAAAACTGTTTTTAGCTACATTTCTACCACCTAACTGGTGACGCAACCAATCATTTGTTCTTTGGCTTCTGTAACCAGAGATGATATGAAATTTCTTCTCCATACCAATATGAAGATTGATTTCATACAGGAGGTTAATCAAATCTATATCGATTCGTGTAACTTCCATCGCTCTTGT
>JALSQA010000061.1 GCA_026985685.1 Campylobacterales bacterium
CTTATTTTGTTTATAATCAAGCGTATAGACATGTGTAAAATAGATACCCGATTTTTCACTGATAAGCTTCTCGTAATCAGCAAGGATACCATCAAATTTAGCCTGTTTGTTCAAAAACGAAAACGGCTCCCATATAGGAGTGATGCACAGCTTATAAACTTTGTCATCACTTTTTGATACAACAGCATTGGCAAAAAGAGGAGAGAGCAAAAGTGTTGATAAAAGTAGATAAATGACTTTTCGCACACCTCACCCCTCGCTTTAGATACTTAGATAAGAGTAAATTATATCAAATCATTCTGAGTTTTATAAAAGTAGTATACGTAAAACCGTACTATACTCTAGCACATATAGAATCCCACCAAATTAAAGTTGTAGAATTGCAAAGTTCTCCAAGCATTAAAAAGGTTGGTTTTACCAACACTACGGAATTTATGCAATATCCAATGATCCCGCTCATATCTGCAAATCAAAGCAGAGCATTTATACTTTCTATATCAAAATATGCTGGATCAAACTCTTTGTCTATATGGTGTTCTCTCAAAAATGCACTATCTCCCTCTTTATGTGCCTGCACCAGTTCGTTGTAGATCCAGATACCACCGCAATCTTCCATCGGTGCGTTTCGTCTTCCTTTGATACAGACTGGATAGTATCTATCCTCTTTTTCCAGCACTCTTTCCAAAACGATCTCATGCTCCCAATCATCACCGAAGTCATAAATGTACCTGATCTTGTCATCCTCCGAATTGAGATCAAATGATATTCGTCGGCTGTTTTCATCTCTGAAGCCCATATCTTCTGTCTTAGGATCACCATAGCTCCCACTTGGTGTTATAAACTCATGAAGATGACTATCCCACCAGTCAAAAAGTCCTTGTATCACTTTATGCAAACCTCCGTAAGTCATGTCTTCCTCCACCAAAACACGCCTCCAGATAGGTGGTTTTGCTCCTTTGATGCTGATTTTGAGCTGATAGATTGATCCACCTTTGTGCTTTGGCAACCCAAAGCCTACCTTCTGCTCTTTGCGAAGAGTTCTGTAATCCTCCTGCAAAATCTTTTGTATATTGTCACCTATACCAATGTCAAATACGGATATAACGCCATCATATATAATCCTGCCCTTAAATGGAAGTAACAACATACCGCAAATACGCCCTACAGGGGCAACATCATAAAGATCATCGTAAAGTCCATATACAAAGTAGCATTGATTTGAACTCATCTCACAAACCAACGCACCATGTGCAGCCCTCTCAAAGATAATGCACTCCTCACTGTAGAGTCTGTGATTTTTCCACTTTAGCAATATCTCTGTATTTGTCTTTGAAACTCTGCTACCTTCAATAAACTCATCTATAATGCGACTAAAGTTATCAACAAGAAAATCTCTTAGTTCTATGTAATAGTTATCCTTCAGTACATCCTGCGTGAGACTGTATGTACCGTACTGGTCTTTTTCATAGAGTTTTTGATGTTTTTTCCCCTCAAGATTACAATAGATTTTATCCGCAAAATCGATCAATCTTCCCCAGAGTGAATAGAAATCATTGACATCTTTTTCAGAGAGGGGGAAATGTGTCGGAGTCACCTTCGGAAGGTCGGCAAATGGATCAAGTTCTACTTGCTGCTCTTTGTGCATACAGCACTTTTTATACTTTTTTCCACTGCCACATGGGCAAGGATCGTTTCTGCCAATTTTTATGACTGTTTTAGAGAGAATGTTTTGGTTCCCATCCTCCTCAAGTATCTCCAGCCGAAGCCCATTCATCAAAGCCACCAATGCACAATATGCAACCAAAGCTATCTCCAGCCGATCTTTGTCATCGACTGTGATCTCACCCTCATGCATCTTCCCGGAGAGCATCATCAGAGTGACAAGAAGAAAAGAGGCCTGCTCACCTATATACTCAGATAGTATCTCGATATGGTGCTCTTCATCAGCAAGCACCCTGTTCATATCGATTCGATGTGCATTGATGACCTCCGCAATCAACTCATCTGTTTTTTGCAGTAGCATTTCAAAGCTATTTTTGGGGTCACTATTATCCCAAAAATGATCAAAAAGTGTTAATACATACTCCTCGGCCCTGTCATTGTCAGTGATCTCTTTATAACTATTGATCAAATTTACCGAACGATTATGAAAGTCATTGTACTGAGATAAAAAATCATTAATTTGATCTAAATCTGACAATGGCAATTGCTGGACAATCTTATTAACCTTCTGGGTATATACATTGATATCGGCATAAGGATCAATCAAACCAAGTAAGGCATCAAAAAAAATCTCAAAAGCACTAATTTCAAGACCCTGCTTTTTCAAAATCTTGCTAAACGAATCTATCCCACTAGGTGACAATTTTTCTAAATTCATAGTTAAACAATCCTCTCCCAACTAAACCCAGCTAAACTTCTCTTCCTAGAGTCAAACTCCACACCAATTAGATATATCTCATTGTAATCACTCATATACTTTTGATGATAGTTTTTCTTTTTTATCTGTTCTAATGCTCCTGTGCTATCTACCTTAAACTCAAAGATAAACACTTTATCATCTATAAATACACTAAGATCGATCCTACCCTCACTTGTAGCATCTTCAGCTATAACCTTGTCAAATCCACTTCCTGCGAAATATGCATAGATAACGCTTGCATAAAATCCTTCATAATTTTCTATGTAGTTATTTGTAAAGTTATTGTAAGCTATTGAGGCGAAGAGTGATTTTATGACTTTTTCTAAGCTATCCAAATTTCCCTTTGCCATGAGGGAGTATAAATCATACTGTATGCGTGATTTTTTGGTTCGGTTTACAAAGTAATTTGTCAGTATATAGTCATTAAAACTCTTTTTAACCTCTATATTTGGAAATGTTAAATGATAGAAGATATCATTACCAAGATACTCAACCTCTCTGATAGTCAAGTAACCACTTTGAAACATAACCGTTTCAAAGCTGATATTGTCTATATCAAAACTATCCAATACATTACTCTCAACCATGTAGTTTTCAAGTTCTGCCAAATTGTAGTTGTTCTCTTTAAAGAGCTTTATTAAAAAGCTTGGTGTTCCTGTGTTGAACCAGTAGTTTTTATAGATAAACCCGCCATCGATAAAGAGTAAGATATCAAAAGGGTTATAGACTTTATCGCTTAAGAAATTATAGCCATTGTACCACTCTTTGACTCGCTCTAGTTCTACCCCTTCCAAATAGGGCAAAAAAGATGTCTCTATATCATTTTGGGTATATCCACAGATAGTTCCAAACTGAGGAAGAAGTGATATATCTCTTAGGTTGTTTAGTCCACTAAATATACTTGCTTTTGAAAATTTGCTCACTCCTGTCAAAAATACAAACCTGATATAACGATCGCTCTCTTTCATGACACCATAGAGGCTTTTTAGCACTTCTCTGTTTTCAAAAGCTACTTGCATCTGGTCAAGATTATCTAAAATCGGTTTGTCATATTCGTCTATGAGGATAACGACTTGTTTTTGGTATTTTTCATAGCTTTTTTGGATAAGCTCACTAAAACAAGTATCAAACTCTCTAACATCATCACATGTGACATCCAAAGCGTATTGGTTATATTTTAAAACATGCAAAATATTTTTTTTGAGACCCTCTTGGCTTCTGAGATCTCCACTAAAGCTTATCCTGATAACTGGATACCTATCCTCAAAATCCCACTTATCTTCGATATATAACCCGCTAAAAAGCTTTTTATTTCCTTCAAATATCTCATGCAGAGTATCTAAAAAGAGAGATTTTCCAAATCGTCTAGGACGGGATAAAAAGGCATATTTGTGATTTGAGATGATATCCAAAGCCTCTTTGGTCTTGTCTATATAGATATAATCCTTTTGAATAATCTCACTAAATGTGCTGATCCCGATAGGTAGTTTTTTTAAGTTATTGTTTTGCATAAGATATTATAGCATAAGGGTGTTTTATTTAGAATCCCACCAAATTAAAGTTGTAGATTTATAAAGTTATCCAAGCATTAAAAAGAGTGTATAAATGAGTTCTGTATGATTTTTGAGAGCAATTTTAAATACTACCATAAGAGATTTAGTAAACAAGACAAAAGATTTCCTGTTTCATTGAATCACCAGTCGCTTTTTGAGATCGTATCTCTTCAAAAACAACTCTATCATTTCATGAAGCTTTTTATCTTGTAAGCTACTTTCTTCTTTCATGGGAAACTTCAGAAAAAACTGCGGTGGCATGATGGAGTTTTCTTTTTTTGGTTTTTTCAGGTAGGCAAAGATCGCTTTTTGTATTCGCTTTGGGGTGCTATATTTAAGCAGGTAACGTTTGTAGATAAGTTGGCTGGGGATTTGTTGTTTTTGGTGACAGCCCAGGCAGTTTTGTTGCAGTATGTCGGCGTGTATACTGATACTTAGCAGGAGTATGAATATGGTTATTTTTTCCATTTTATCGTTACCTCTGTTCCTATATCTGGTGTTGAGTCTATGCTCCATGTGAAGTCGTAGCTTTGTACCACCTGGCTGACGATATCCAGTCCGATTCCAAATCCTCCCTCGCTTTTGTTTGCCCGTCTGAATCGCTCAGTGATGCGTCGCAGGTGGCGTTTTTCGATTCCACTTCCACTATCTTCTACGACAAGGGA
>JALSQA010000062.1 GCA_026985685.1 Campylobacterales bacterium
TTTTTATTGGTACGTTTTAGTATCTCGTTTAGTTTAGATGTAGGTATTCTAAATGTATAATTTTTATAAACTTGAATGATGATATCATTGATCTTGTGAACACGCTTTTTGTTGAGTGCTGAAACTGTTATGACAGGAGCATAGGATAAAAATTTGAAACGATCTCTAACCAAAGCGACACTCTCTTTGTAGTCATGTTTTGCTTCATCCCATTTGTTTAGCACTATAATACAGCCTAACTCAAATTTATCTACAAGGTTTGCAATACGTTCATCCAACTCTTTAAAATCTTCACTTGCATCAAGTACCAAAAGGGCAATATCTGCATTTTCTAACATCGCTTGTGTACGGTTTAGTGCAAATTTTTCGATACCTTCTATCTTGCCTCTTTTTCTAATACCAGCTGTATCAACAAAAGTAAATACTTTATCTTCGTACATGATTTGTTCATCAACTGGGTCGATGGTAGTACCTGCTACATCACTCACCACAGATCGATCTTCACCTACTATGGCATTTAAAAGAGAACTTTTACCGACATTTACACGTCCGATTATGGCAATTTTTATTTCATTGGATTCTTCTTCTTGTGTGATCTGTTCATCATCTGCGGCACTGATCATATCTTCTAAAGAAAAGTCATCATCATCTTCCTCTAAGACTTCTTCTTCTTTTGGTTTTGGAAGTTTGCTATCGATCCAGTTGATGAGTTGTCTTGTACCTCTGTTGTGTGATACTGAAAGGAAAAAGAGGTTTTTAGCACCAAATGAACCAAACTCCCAGCCAATTTCCTCTTTTTGTTTATCATTATCAATTTTGTTTACAACTAGAGCGATATCTTTGCCCAGTTTTTGCATTTGAAAAAAGATCTTTTTATCTTCATCACTAGGTAGCATTTTGCCATCTACCATAAAAAGAATGATATCAGCATCACGTGCCGCCTGGAGTGATTTGTCGCGTACTGTCGCAAAAAGTGTGGATGAATCATCCAAACCACCTGTATCTAAAAGAATAGCAGGTGTTTCATTGATCATAACCTGTGTACTTTTGATATCTCTAGTTGTTCCACTTACTTCAGATGTGATAGCATTACGCTCTTTTGCAATACGATTAAACAGGGAACTTTTGCCAACATTTGGCTTACCGATAAGGGCTATTTTTTTCATAGGTAACTCTTTTTGATAGATATATCTATTTTATAGATAATATAACACTATTTTGATTTGAGTTAGTTTGAATCCAAATTATTCACCAGAGTTTTCCTCTTTGCATATCTCCAAAATCTGCTCTTTTGTAATCTCATCAGCTAGTTTTTGAAATCTATGTAACTCATCGCTGAAAATATCTTGATAAATTTTAGGGTAAGTTGCATACCCAGATGTTCCATATTTATCTTTTATATGTTCATAAACATTATCTGCATTTTGATTATTAAACTTCATGCTCCGCTTTACAATAAAATCTAAATCAGGTAATCCCCGATCTGCTGAGCTGATAATCTCTGATAATTTAGAGTAATACACACCCTTAAAGCTAGCTCGATGTTCCAATACAGCATGAGCTACTAACATTCTCTCTTCGTTAGATAACTCTATTAAAAATTTATCATCACAATTGATGACATACTCATAAGCTAGTTTGTTATGATTTTTTCTATCTTTTTTATTAAACATATCATGAAGATATGAGCTTAAGATAACAAGTTTTTCATCATAATCTTTGTTGATTTTCAACGCCAAATCACAAACACTATCTGCATGATCTATGAGATGAGCTTCATCGCTATTTTCATAATAATCTTTGTAATATTCTCTGACTTCATCTCGAAAACGATTTAATTCACTCTCTTGTTCCAAAGTGGATTTTTGTTTTTTTTTCACACTTTGCCATATATCAAAATCTCCACTGTCACCATTTAGTGCTAAAATCCTCTCTTCATACTTTTTCAAAGCTCTTTTAAAAATACTCTCATGAGAGTCAATATATCCACCATCTTTAAGCTTCTCTACAAGTATCATCCAACCCCATAAAATATCAGATAACTCATCTTCTAAGTGAGGAGTATTGTTTACTCTTATCTCCTCTTTGACTTCATCAATCTCTAAAACAATATTTTGCAAAACCCAATCAAAATCCATAAACTTCTCATCACCTCTTTTGATGTCTATCTTGTGTTTATATCTTGCTAGTTTTATAAGTTTTTTTATCTCTTTCATATTGTTGTCCTCTTAGTGGAATAATTGTAACTGGATTATACACTATGAATTAAAATAAAATATTGATGATTATAAGAAATTTTTTAGAAGTGCCCTCCAATTCCATTAAGTTAAGAAGCTTTTTTGGAAGTCTTGCTTCAGCTAGACCCCTGCAAGATTGGACTAAAGTCTCTATTTCCGATAATAATAATTCCTTAGCTTAATGGCATTGGAGCTGCCCTCTAGTGTAAATTGTATTTTGTTTAGTCATTTTTTGATATACTTAATCAAAATTTAGAGGAGAGTATATATGGCTTCATATTCTATGAGTGATTTAAAAAAAGGTTTAAAGATAGAACTAGAGGGTAAACCCTATAAGATAGTAGAATACCAACACGTAAAACCAGGTAAGGGTGCGGCGTTTGTACGTTGTAAGATTAAGTCTTATCTAAATGGTAAAGTTGTAGAAAAGACTTTTCATGCTGGTGATAAATGCGAACAACCGAATTTAGAACAAAAGACTATGCAGTTTTTGTATGATGATGGCGATATGCTTCAGTTTATGGATACGCAAACTTATGAACAAATTGGTTTGACACATGATCAAGTAGGTGATACACAAAAGTGGATCGTTGATGGTATGAATGTTGAGATTTTATTTCACAATGGCAATGCTATCGATGTTGAAGCACCTGCAACTGTAGAGCTTAAGATTGCTGAAACTGGACCAAACTTCAAAGGTGATTCACAAGGCGGTAAAAAACCAGCTACCTTAGAGAGTGGTGCGGTGATTCAGATTCCTTACCATGTGCTTGAAGGTGATATCGTCAAAGTAGATACAGCAAAAGGCGAATACTTAGAAAAAGTAAAATAATTTCTTAAAAAGGAGATCAAGATGGCAAGTGTTTTAGTACCACTAGCAGAAGGATTTGAAGAGATTGAAGCGGTTAGTATCATAGATGTGCTCAGACGTGGTGGTGTAGAAGTAGTGACTGCGTATTTGTATAATCGTGAAGTAAATGGTGCAAATGGTATTACGATTTTGGCAAATACAAAGATTACTGATGTAGTTGCTGAAGATTTTGACATGATTGTGCTTCCTGGTGGTATGCCTGGAAGTGAGCATTTAAGAGATGATGAACGAGTTCAAAAGCTTTTAAAAGAGTTTGATAAGGCTGGGAAAAATATCGGTGCTATTTGTGCAGCTCCTATTGCTTTGGATAAAGCGGGTGTATTGAAAGATGGTTATACTTGTTATCCATCTTATGATCAACAGATAAAAACCGGTGGTTTTACAGATAGTAAAAAAGTTGTCAAAAGTCAAAATGTACTCACTTCCAGAGGTCCTGGAACTGCGATTTGTTTTGGACTATCTATCGTCAAAGAACTTGTAGGTGAAGAGACATACAAGCAACTAAAAGCAGGATTACTTGCTGATTATTGTTGATCAATATAGTTATTGAATATGCCTTTAAATAAAATCTGGCATTTTTTTTGCTATAGACTCTGTATCTTTACAAGGAGAGGTCATGAAGTTTTTTTTGTTGGTTGTTCTTTTAGTGTGGTTTAATGGTTGTGGTGGAAGTTCAAATATTAATCTAAACGACAACACTCAAGCAACTACAAAAAAGAATACTTATGGTCTCTCCTCAAACAAACCTATAGAAATAGTGCCTTTAAAAGATACAACTATTTACAAGCCAAAAGGTATAGCACAAAATACAAAGCTTCCTATAGTTTTATTTATTTCTGGATGGGAATCCCAAGATAGTAAACATTATCAAAGTTTGTTGTCTTTTATCGCTTCCCAGGGGTATATTGCTATTTATTCAAAATGTCCAGGTAGATATAGTGCTACAACTTTTATAGAGAGGTTTAGTCAAACACTTAAAAATCCACAGATAGAAAACTTTATAGATAAAAAAAATATCGGTGTAGTAGGTCACTCTTCTGGTGGGGGATTTGCATTTAAGGTGTTGGATTACTTTTCAAAAAATGGATATGGTGAGAGTAGTAGGTTTATATTTGCCATAGATCCTTGGTTTGCATTTGATATGGATGCAAATGATTTTGCAAATTTTCCAAAAAATAGTTATGTTATCATTCAAGAGTATTTTAAAACAGCGATTACAAATCCTTTACAGGCACAAGATCCTCGCATAGCACTTAGTATATATGACAATTTATCTTTTTTAGGTAAAACACATCTTAGTTATCAACTCTATCCTAATTTGATTCATAGTTATGTGACAGGAAATAAGCCTTATAAAGATATGCAGATAGTCTTAAAACCGCTTGATGCTTTGATGGCATATCTTTTTAAGGGTAAGAAGGATGCTTATAGTGTTGCTATGGAAAACAGCATAGCAGATCCTGTAAACTATCTATCGAGGAAGAG
>JALSQA010000063.1 GCA_026985685.1 Campylobacterales bacterium
TAATAGTATGCCACTTTTTTATCTCAGGAGCCTTTGTTTCGACTTCTATTAAATTTGAGCGAGAACCATTGATATAGGTATACAAAGAAAAATTATCCTCCAATGCATTTGCTCTAATGATGTAGTAGTTATTGTTATCCTGTGCTCTAAAAATAATGCCTCCACTAGCATCCCACCTACCGCTAATAGGCATAAAATTGACCTCTATTTGACAATTACTAAATTTCTCTTTTGTATTAATAATAGCGTTATAGCTGTTTGAGGTCTCCTGCTGTATCAAAAGACCATTTTCAAAACTCCAATCACCATCAGCAACTTTCCAAAAATTATTTTTGTGACCAAAATTATCATGGTAGCTTTTTTCTATACTTACTTTAATCTGCTTGACATCCTTTGGCGGCTTTTGAGCACATCCACTAAACATTATAGACAAAATCAACACAATTTTTTTCATAACTTATGCCTTTAGTATATTTGAAATATCACAACCAATATATCGTAATTTTTTTAAAAAGATTAAGGATTATATATCAAAATTTGTAATCATTTTGTCACTACAAAATACTATGCTTTCAAACAACAAATAAAATATCATAGGAGGTGAAGTATACAAAATTGGATGCAGATGCCCATGAAGGTATTTTTGGTTTATCGAGATAGAGATATAAAAAATATTTTGTATCGATTGAGATATATGCGATAGATTATAATCTATAATAATAAAAATTAGGAGCAAACAATGAACAAAATTAAGTCTACACTACTACTGTTAAGTTTAGTAGCAATTGCAAATGCAGCAACTTTTACCCCTTCATTTAAAGTAGCAATAATGCCGAATGAACCTCAAGATAAAGGTGCCATAAAAGAAGATACAATTAAATCTATCAATGCTCATCATGTGCTTTTTAATATCTTTACCGGCGATACAAAAAGCGGTAAAGAAAAATGCACAGATGAAATTATAGGAAAAGATTTGATTGATTATTTAAACAAATTGAATGTGCCAACCCTATATAGTGTTGGAGACAATGAATGGACTGATTGTCACAGAACAAATAATGGTAGCTATGATCCATTAGAAAGATTGGCATACATCCGTAAAGTATTTTTTAGTAAAAATACTATGCAAGGCAAAAATCCATTGAAAGTAGAAAGAGAAGGAAAACTTGGAGAGAAATTTAGTGAGAATAGTCGTTTAATTGTAAACAATGTAATGTTCGTAGCATTGCATGTAGTTGGTAGCAACAACAATTTGGTATCAACTGAAAAACTTTGTAAAAAACATTCAAATCGATCAGAAGAAGCTTGTAAAAAAGCTAGCAATGAATATTTAGAGCGAAGCAAAGCAAATATAGAGTGGTTAAAAGAGTCATTTAAAATAGCTAGAGAGAAGCATCTTGCCGGTATAGCTATTGCAATTCAAGCAGATCCTTATTTTCCTTTTGAGCTAAGTGATCACGGATGGAATAAAAAATTCTTACCTAATTTAAATGAAAAAAATGGCTTTACAAACTTTATAAATACAATGATAGAAGAGACACATAACTTTAACGGTCAAGTTGTTTTGATACATGGTGATTCACACTACTTTAAGGTTGACAAAGCAATGTTTGATAAAAATGGTGGGCTAACACCAAACTTTACTAGAGTCGAAACTTTTGGTTCTATTGAACAAAGTTGGGTTGAAATGAATGTTGATCCAAATGATGAAACAGTATTTACTTTTAAGCCTGTAATACTAAAGAACTTAAAAGAGAAGTAAAATTCAAAAACTACAAGCGGGGCTTATCGTTAGACAAATTTGCCCTGCTTACCATATATTATCACTGCACCAACTTGCCTCTTAATATTCTACTTTAAATAGATCAAAAATTGTCAAGAGAAGATATAAATACTCTCCTTGGAGAGATAAAATTGCATTGAGTTATTTTTTTCCGGCATCTTTTTACTTTTGATAACTATCTGCTCTCCTTGACACTCTCCATAAATAATGTTTTCGCTTCCCAACCTCTCTACCATGGTGACTAAAACCTCTATCACTATATCTGACCTTGCATCTTGTATAGC
The DNA here is from genome assembly GCA_026985685.1 of Campylobacterales bacterium. Lineage (GTDB taxonomy): Bacteria > Campylobacterota > Campylobacteria > Campylobacterales > QNZT01 > QNZT01. The sequence goes on from JALSQA010000063.1 coordinate 2,068, forward strand.
CTCTGGTCTTATACCGACAAAAACCATGCCATCAGGATTGCTAATCTCGACTGATGTGCCAAAAAAATCTATTTTTCCGTCAGAAATTTTCATTTGAAATATATTCATAGGCGGTGTGCCCATAAATTTGGCGACAAAGATGGATGCAGGAGTATTATATATCTCATCAGGTGTGCCAATCTGCTCGACTCTTCCGCCATTCATCACAACAATACGATCTGCCAATGTCATCGCCTCAACTTGGTCATGAGTTACATAGATAGAAGTAATACCCAATTTATCATGCAACTTTCTTATTTCCAATCTCATTTGATGCCTAAGTTTAGCATCGAGATTAGATAGGGGCTCATCGAACAAAAATGCCTTTGGCTCTCTAATAATAGCTCTACCCATCGCAACTCTTTGTCTTTGACCTCCGCTTAATTCACTAGGCTTTCTATCCAATAATTCTTCTATTTGAAGGAGCTTAGATGTTTCTTTTACCTTTTTATCTATGATATCCTTGGGCACTTTTCTATTTTTTAGACCGTATGAAAGATTTTTGTATACATTCATATGCGGATAGAGGGCATAATTTTGAAAAACCATAGCTATATCTCTATCGGCTGGAGACAGGTTATTTACAACTTCATCTTCTATCTTTATCACTCCACTATTTATCTCTTCCAATCCTGCTATCATCCTAAGTAGTGTTGATTTGCCACAGCCACTTGGACCCACTATAACCAAAAACTCACCTTTAGCAACTGACAGTGTCAAATCTTTTATAATCAAGTGATCTTTTTTATACCATTTGCTTACTTTTTCTATCTCTATATATCCCATTTTCATCCTTATTTTTCCGAATCAACTAAACCTTTTATAAACCATCTTTGAAAGATTATGACTATAACAACAGGAACAATAAGAGCTAAAATTGTCATTGCAAAAGCTTTATTGAACTCCGGCAGGTATGTGCCTTCAAAATTGCTTTGATATATCTCTTTGATACCAAGCAGAAGTGTCGAATACTCCGGCTTTGTAGTCATCATAATGGGCCATAGGTATTGGTTCCATCCCACTATAAACATTACGATAAAAAGAGCTATCATCATCGTTTTTGAAAGAGGAACTAAGATATCTATAAAAAACTGCCATGAGTTTGCCCCATCTATTTTTGCAGCCTCAAGCATCTCATCGGGCACAGACTTGTAAAACTGCCTGAAGAAAAATGTCCCAGTAGCAGATGCTATAAGAGGAACTATCAAGCCAGTGTAGCTATTTAGCAAATTTAACTTTGAAAGAACTTCAAAAGATGGCACTATCCTTACTTCTACCGGCAAAAGTAGCGTTAAAAATATCAACCAAAAAAGAAAATTTGCCAACTTAAATCTAAAATAGACTATAGCATATGCTGCCATAGAAGATATAACAACCTTTCCTATAGCAAAACCAAATCCCAATATTAAAGAGTTTATAAGCATTCTAAAAGCTGTTACATTTTTGGTGTATCCGCTATGCTCAAAAAGGATACTCTTGTAAGTATTTATAAAGTTATCTCCAAACCAAAACTGCAAACCGTCTCTTAGTATAGTTACCGGAGTATGGGTAGAGGAAGCCAGGATAGTCCATACGGGAACTATAAAAAGAAGTGCAAAAATGATCAAAATAATATGTGTTCGTAGCGACGAAAAACCTATCTCTTTCAATAGTGAACCCTCTTTTCTATATATTTAAACTGAAAAATAGTTATGATTAAGACGAAAAGCATCAATATTACAGATTGGGCTGAAGAACCTCCAACATCAGCACCCAAAAAGCCATCCTGGTATATCTTGTATGCCAAAGTCTTTGTCTGCCCCATAGGCGTTCCTCTTGTTGTAGTATCTATGATACCGAATGTATCAAAAAATGCATAAGTTATATTTGTCACAAGAAGGAAAAATGTTGTAGGCGTAAGAAGAGGAAAGATAATACTCCAAAACCTTCTTGTGTCGCTTTTACAATCTAACTTTGACGCCTCTACTATGGATCTTGGGATACCTTGCAGACCGGATAAAAAAAAGATAAAATTAACACTTACCTGCTTCCAAGAAGATATAAAAATGAGCATTACCTGTGCATCAAAAGGATCACTTTTTGGATCAAACTTCCAGCCGATTTGATTTAAAAAGCGATACAAATCTCCATGACTCTCATTGAACAAAAATGTAGCTATAAGCCCTACAACTGCGGGAGCTATAGCATATGGCCAAATAAACAGAGTCCTATATAGACCTTTTCCTTTGATAACTTCATTTGCTTTATGAGCCAGATAAAGTCCCGTGCTAAGCGAAAAAAGAGTAACAAGAGTCGAAAAAATCAGAGTAAACGAGAGGCTGTTATAATAATCCTTGTCTCCTAATACATCTTTATAGTTTAATAAACCGACAAATTGCGAACTTGTGCCGAAAGCATCTTGTAGTTCGAATGAATAGTATACAGCCATAACCGAAGGCCATATGAAAAAAACCAATATGATAATAAT
>JALSQA010000064.1 GCA_026985685.1 Campylobacterales bacterium
ATGCGGGATACAAAGGTAATGACTGCATCGTTTGTCATGGTGGTAATCCTGAGGCACTAGATAAAGAAACAGCACACAAAGGTACACCAAGTTATTTTACAAAACATAAAGGTCCTAAAGCTTTCTATCCATATCCTGCCAGTGCCTGGATCAATGAAAATACTTGTGGAATGTGTCACCCAAAACAAGTCTCTTCCCAATGGAACAATCTCATGGCAACGGAACAAGGAAAAATCCACGGTGCTCTTTGGGGATTTGGAGCAAAAGATGGATATAACCACACTTACACTAACTTTGGAGGAAAAACTCCCCTTTTACATAAAAGATTAGGCACACAAACATACAAAAAATATATGGAATCACTTTCCAAAAAAGAGCCACAGGGTTTTCCAAAAGTAACCAAAGAATTACCTCCTGCTCCAACAGCCCAAGAAGTTGAAAAAGATCCTTCACTTGCTGTTTATACATACTTAAGACAAGAGTGTTTACGTTGTCATACAGGTGGAAAAGGTAGAAAAAGAAGAGGAGATTATCGTGGTTTAGGATGTGCTTCATGTCATATTCCCTACTCAAATGCTGGACTTTATGAAGGAGATGATCCAACCATAAATAAAAAAGAAGATGGTCATATGCTTATTCACAAAATCCAATCTTCAAGAAAAGTCAAAATCGATATTCACAAACACCATTTTTCTGGTATTCCTGTAGAAACATGTACTACCTGTCACAACAGAGGAAAGAGAATCGGTGTATCTTATCAAGGTCTCATGGAAACAGAATACAAAGCAACTTTTGATGCACAAGGAAATGGACAACCAAAACTACATACCAAACGTTACCTTCATTTAACCGAAGATATTCACTACAAAAAAGGCATGCTCTGCCAAGATTGTCATACTTCAAATGATCTTCATGGAGATGGTTTTTATAGAGGTGCAAATCTGGGTGCTGTTGAGATTGAATGTCAAGATTGTCACGGAACTATGGATAAATATCCCTGGGAATTACCACTAGGTTATGGAGATGAATTTAAGACAACTCCAAAAACAGGCAAAGCCAGAGGAACTACAAAAACTTTAGCCGAGTATCTAAAACAAGGTTTTGTGCCAAAAGATAAAGGTGACGGCTATATCATAACAGCAAGAGGAAATCCACTCCCAAAAGCAGTCAAAAAAGGGAACAAAATCATTATGCATTTGGCAAGTGGTAAAGATATAGCACTTACTCCACTTAAAGGATTAAGACTCCAGGGCAAGATATCAAAAAAAGGTGAAATAGCAATGGGGCAAATCAAAGCCCATATGGATCGTTTGGAGTGCTATACCTGCCACGCTACATGGGCACCACAATGCTATGGATGTCATGTCAAAGTTGATTATAGTCAAGGTAAACAAAATCCAGACTATTTAGCTGCATCAAAAGCACATCACAATGGCATCACAGGTGAAGTACATGATCTCAAAAAATTTCTCGTTGATGGAAAAGTTACTGAAACTAGATCATATCTCAGATGGGAAGATCCAGCTCTTAGTCAAAATGGAGAAGGGCGAATTTCACCAACAATACCTGGATGTCAAGTCACACTAACAGTGATAGGAAAAGATGGCAAAGCCCTTTTACAAAATCATATCTGGAAACTAAAAGGTGTTGAGAACAATGCAACTATACCTGTTCCAAAAGATGGCGTAAATTCTATCGTCATGTCACCGGTACAACCTCATACTATCAGCAAACAATCAAGATCATGTGAAAGCTGTCATGCTAGTGCCAAAGCCCTTGGATATGGTATCAATGGTGGTAAATATTTTAGTGATCCATCTGAAACGACTATTGTTGATTTGATGGATGCTTCACAAAAAGTATTGCCAAAACAGATAGATGAACAAATACCAGCTACACCAAATCTACATCATGATTACTCGGTCATGATAAATGAAAAAGGGGAACAGATCCAAACAGTAGGAGATCACTGGAAACTTTCACAGGCACTTGACAATGAAACACGCCAGAAAATGGATAGACGAGATATGTGTCTAAGCTGCCACCAAAGTATCCCAGAAGGAAATCTAGCCGTATCTGCCATGACCCACGCTGCACAAATGGCAGGAGTAAAAATCGATAAAAAAATGCACGGTGATATATTACATAAACTTTTAAATATAGGTGCTTGGCTGCAAGTTGTTTTACCGATATTTATAATATTATTTGCAATATGGTTGTTTTTGAGATATAGAAAAAGAATTAAGTAAAAATAAACATACAGGTATTAAACCTGTATGTTTTATGTTTTAAAATTTTAAAGTTGCTTGAACAGAAAGAAGATTTCCCATGTTATCTAACACTTTTTGAGCTTTTGCGTTGCCTGGTGCATCTGCATTTCTAAAGGCATAATTCACATCAATTCTGGTAGGTCCTTTGAAGTGATAAGAACAACCTATCGTAGTTGTTTGAAACTTTCGTTCATTCACAGTAGAATTTGTTAAGCGATTAAGATAGTCGTATCTTGCAAGTAACTCCCATTTTTTAGGGACTACATAGTATTGCATATTAACATATCCACCATCAGCTTTGTTGTTTTTATCTGCTGCAAATTGATATTCCCAGTTTCCACCACTTGGATCAGAACTGATATCTTTTGCTCCATTGTAGATCATGCCTTTTGCTTTAATATACTCAGCATCTATTCTTAAACCATTTTGGAAATAATCGACACCAACACCATATCTTTCTCTAGTATAATCTTTATCATGAAGTTGTCGTTTACCTGTTTGATACCAGGCAAAACCTTTTAGGGCTTGTGTATAATAACCTCTTCCTTTTCCAAAAGAGTATTCTGTTGCCATATAAGCATAGTAATTAAATTTGCCAGAAGAGTTTTGTGTACTAAGCCCTGTACCATTTCCTATCATACCAGCTAAAGATAATGTCAAGTTTGGCTGAATTGTCTCTGTATGGAAAAGTTCAATACCACGATCACGATATGCTCCCACGGATTGTCTTGGTGCTGCTTGAAAAACACCAGGCTTAATCTCTTTAGCATCATTTGGGATAAAACGCTCCAATAATAGTTGCCCACCTGCTGTAGAGAAGTTTCGGTATTCACTTGTAAATACTGCACGCATACCCTCTTCACTACCTGGATACTTAAATTGTCCTACACGGATATCGACATATGGCAATCCACGATATGTAATTGATGCATCTGTCAAATAATTGTTAGAAGGATGTCCAGCTGGTCTAGTAACACCATCTTCACCTAGTTCCATGAGGAAAAAGTAATTGATTGTATTAGCTTTATCAAATACGCCTCTTACTCCTAATCTTGCACGATTTACTTCAAAGCCTGATTGCGTATCAAGAGAAGGTGTCATCATTGAAAACGGTGTAAGATTTAATCCTGCTTTTGGTCCTTTGGCAGGGATAAAAATATCCCCATAATTTTTTTGATAACCAACTTGGATAAATCCCCAATATCTTGGTTTGTTATTTTTAACTTTCACTCCACCTTTTTTGATAAATGTAGGTTCTGTTCCTGCAAGTTTTAACCAATTTGCTGCTTGAACACTAACACTTAGTACAGAAAGTGTGGCTAATGATAATATTATTTTTCTTTTCATGACTATCCCCTACTTGATTTTGTGGTCGCCACGGATTTTGTCAATATCCAGACCAAATTGTTTAAAATTACTTCTCACACTATGTTTCTCTTTTAAAACTTTAGAATTATAGTAACCCATTTGTTCTTTTGGTAAAAGTCCTTTTTGTAGATCAAATTTTGCATGAGGTTGGGCATTGACATAAAGCATAATATCTGCTGCTTCTTGGTCTTTTAATGTACCACCTTGACCTAGAGGCATATTTGACTGTACCCAAGCAGCTCCTTTGTTAAGTTTGCTCATACCTGCTCCGGTATTGTATGCCAACCATTCACCTTTAGAATTTTTACCCCAAAGTGGAGGAAATGTTCCCATACCTTCTCCGTTGTTTCCATGACACGATGCACATTTGGCTTCATAAAGTTTTTTACCATTTAGATAATTTTTATGTGTTGCTTTTTTTTGAATTTTTGCAAAATGTTTTGCACCTTTCATCCATCTAGCAGAATTGAGTGGACTACATGGCATTTTAGGATTTAACTCTATAGACATACCTGTAGAAAGCCAAGTAATATATGCTGCCATAGCTACAGAAGCTTCAGAATCAATAATAGGTCTTTTACCATTCATACTACGCATAAAACAGTTATTTGATCGATCTTGTAAAGTTTGTACTGTTTTTTCTCTTTTGGAATAAGCAGGGAAAGAAGTTGCAGTACCAATCCAAGTTGCGATACCTGGAGCAGTACCTGGTTTACCATCTGCACCACGAAGATGACAATTTATACATTTGAGTTTATTGCCAACTAAATCTTTTGTCAACGGGTGTGTATCGGTTTCATTCATAATCGCTTCACCCAATTTTACCATACGCCCAACTTCTCCCTCTGGATATACTTTAGGTGCTGCAGTAGGAATATCTGAAGCCATCAAATTGTTACCAAACATGGACAAAAGTCCAACCGCCAC
>JALSQA010000065.1 GCA_026985685.1 Campylobacterales bacterium
ACTAACAGGAGATATCAATACTTCATATAACGTGGATCTTTATGATATTGATTTGTTTGATAGTAATCAAACTCTTATAGATTCACTTCATGAAGATGGAAGGAGGGTTATTTGCTATTTTAGTGCGGGTAGTTTTGAGAGTTGGAGGGAGGATGCTTTGCTTTTTCCAGAGGAAGTTTTGGGTAAAAAGATGGATGGCTGGGATGAGAGATGGTTGGATATTCGTGACCAAAGAGTTAAAAAGATTATGCTTTCTCGTTTAGATTTGGCACACAAAAAGGGGTGTGATGGTGTAGAGCCTGACAATGTGGATGGTTTTGAAAATGATACTAAATTTGCTTTGAAAAGTACAGATCAACTTTTGTATAACCTTTTTTTAGCAAAAGAAGCACATAAAAGAGGATTGGCTGTAGGGTTAAAAAATGATCTTTCTCAGATTCCTGAGTTGGTAGATTATTTTGATTTTGCCCTCAATGAAGAGTGTCATCAGTTTCATGAATGTGCAGATTTAAAACCTTTTATTGTGTCGAATAAGCCTGTATTTAATGCTGAATATAGTAAAAAATATAAATTAGATAAAAGCAGTGTGTGCAAAGAGAGTAAAATATTAGGGATGAATACACTGATTTTACCTTTAAATTTGGATGGGAGTTTTCGTATTGATTGTTTATAGTCAAATCTTAAATATTTTTCGATATATTTAGAAATAATTTTAAATTTATATATAAAAGGAAAAGAATGGAAGCATTACCAAAATGTCCAAAGTGTGGGAGTGAATATACTTATGAGGATGGGAGTTTGTATGTTTGTCCTGAGTGTGCTCATGAGTGGTCACAAGAAGCAGTAGAAGAAGAAGGTCTTGTTGTTAAAGATGCACATGGAAATGTATTGCAAGATGGTGATAGTGTTACTGTAATCAAGGACTTGAAGATCAAAGGAAGTTCATCTACCGTTAAAGTAGGAACAAAAATCAAAACTATCAGACTTGTTGAAGGTGATGATGGACACAATATTGACTGTAAGATTCCTGGTGTTGGCGGGATTAAAATAAAGCAAGAGTTTGTAAAAAAAGCATAATAATAAATTTACTTTTGTACACCACTTTTGACTGGTACAAAAAGACAAGATTCTAATCGCTGAACTTTGATTTTTGTACCATTTTTTATGTATCTTGTGATGACTTGTTTCCCATTTTCTTCAATGGGTGCAACAAGAATACCTCCATCTTGTAATTGATCAAAAAGATGTATAGGAGCTTGTGGGGCAGATGCTGAAAAGAGTATTCTGTCATATGGAGCATATGTTTTCCATCCACGATTTCCATCATCAAAACGGGTATTGATATTTGTTAATGATAATTTTGCAAAACGTTCTTTTGCTTCAAGCAGAAGTTTTTCTATACGTTCTATCGTAAATACACGTCGAAAAAGTTTACTTAATACAGCAGCCTGATAACCGCTGCCACAACCTATCTCCAAAACAGAATCTGCACCTTGTGGCATCAAAGCTTCAGTCATTTTAGCAACAGTTAAAGGTGAACTGATCCATTGGTTTTGAGATAGCGGTAAGGCATCTAGTTTATAAGCGTGATGTTTAAATCCAATAGGTACAAAAATCTCTCTTTGTGTTGCACCTATTGCTTTTTGAACTTCTGGAGATAATGGAAATACATTATTTATTTCACGAGCAAGTTCTTCGCACTTGTGCAGGTGAATAGAGTCATTTTGAAAATGTTTTCTGATCATGTAAGTCCTATATCCATATATCTACGCATTTTTTTTATCTCTTTTAAATCGGCTAAATGCATAATAAATTCACTATTATCATCTCTGTGACATTTTCCAAATGGTGTAATGATTCCTGAGCCTTTTGCCATGTCTGTGTTGGAACTGTCTGAGATGATGACAAATGCTTGGTTGAGTATTGCCATTGCTTTTGTGATAGCTTCAAGCTGCTCTTTTCGCAAGACTCCCCAAAGGGCAGGGATCAAGATAATATCAGCACCTTGAATTTGTTCCCAAAGATGGATGAATCTTATCTCAAAACAGATTAAAATTCCATATCGTATGCCGTCTATTTCAATGATTTTTATATTTTTTTCATCTCCTGCTGTAAAATATTTATCTTCATCTCCAAAAGAGAATAGTTTTGCTTTTGCCTGGGTGTATATTTCTTGTTGGTTATAAAATATTTTGGCATTATTGTAAAACTTTCCAGCTATCTTTTCTATCATAGTTAGACAAATTAGTTTATCTTTTGAAAGTTGGAGGATTGATTTTTTAGCTTCTTTACTAAACGAGGCAGCTTTTTCAAAATCTTGGTAACTAAAGTTGGTCAAACATAATTCAGGTGCGACAATAACAGCATCATCAGGTGCTTTTTGGATCAAGGATATGAGTTTTTGAAGGTTTTGATCATAACTCTCTTCAAAAAATGAAAATTGAAGAGAGACAAGAGGTTTTTTTGATTTAGTTAAATTGGACATTTGAAAGCTGTATTAAAAATCATCAAAATTTAAACTTCCTTTTGAATAATTAGCTACATTTCCTTCAAAAAAGTTTGTTTTTTGATCATTAAATTTTGAGAAATTATCAACCCATTTGATAGGGTGTTGTGTGTTGTAAAGTTTTTTTAATCCTACAGCATGGAGTCTTTGATCTGCAAGGTATTTGATGTATTGTTCGATGATATCATGTGTAAGTCCAAGTATCTGACCCTCTGTGATATACTGCCCCCAACTTATTTCAAGTTCGACGGCTTGTTCAAACATCTCATAAACTTCATCTAAAAGTTCAGGTGTGAAAAGTTCAGGTCTCTCTCTCTTGGTAGCATTGATCATGTTTTGAAAGATCAAGAGGTGAGTGATTTCATCTCTTTGGATAAAGCGAATCATTTGTGCTGATCCTAGCATTTTGCCACTTCTTGCTAGAGTATAAAAAAATGTAAAACCACTATAAAAATATATCCCTTCTAATATTTGATTGGCAAACATAGCTTTAACGATTTGTGAATCTGAAGGATTTTGTGCTAATTCTTCGTATACTTTTGCGATATTGTCATTTTTATGTTTGAGTTGCATATCTTGTCGCCACATATCATATATCTCATCAGAATTTTGGGAAATACTATCAACCATAACAGCGTAACTTTGAGAATGTAGAGCTTCTTCAAATGCCTGTCTGACTAAGATTAGATTGATTTCAGGTGATGTTATATATGGATTTACATTGTCAATAAGATTATTTGTTTGAAGTGAATCCATGAAAATTAGTTGTGAAAGTGCTTTATCATAAGCATTTTTTTCAGGTTCTGTGAGTTGTTTGTAATCTCTCACATCAGCTGTCATGTCTACTTCTTTTGGAAACCATGTATTATTTAACATCATATCCCAAAGATTGTATGCCCACTGGTATTTGATATTGTTAAGCTCAAAGATACCAGTAGGATTTCCACCAAATATCTTTCTGTCATTAACATGCTCTTGTGAGTTTGGATTGTAGATTTTTTTACGTTGTATCATCTGAATATCCTTAAAATATAGTAGAGTATTATACTTTGTTTCATATAAATATATTAAAAATCATATCCAAGACCTATATATAGATAACTTAAATCAAAACTACTTGTAAATAAACCACCTGAACTAAATTCAGCAATATTAAAAGCATTTAATTTTTCATCATCCATAGACCATTTTTTATAACTGTAACCAGCGGTAATAAAAAGTTTGGGGTCTAATCTAATCCATCCTAAATCTTTTGTACTGCTGTATGGTGTATATCGGAGTCCAAGATCAAGAGTTGTATAACTACCGTCTACATCAAATGAAGATTTAACCCAATCGTTTTCAATAGTTCCTGTTTGAAAACCTGTGGATAAACTTCCATATATTAAAAAATTTGGTGCTATCTCGTAATTTGCATGGATAATAGGTCCTAATTTATATGTCTTTATGGTGGTTTCTGTATTTTTAAGTAGGCTGTATGTAAGTTTTGCACTTGATTTCATGTTTGTCATCTTCATAACTGGTAATGAAAGTCCTGTATTTACTCCTACCCCAACTACTCCTTGTGTGGTGTGAATGAGATCATAACCTATACCAAGGTTTAAATCAAAGCCTCTTATTTTATACTCAGCAGGTACAGGTATAGAAGTATATTTTTCAACTGCATCATTAAATGAACCAAAAAATGGTACTTCCTGTGTGAGTGGTTTAGTAACAAAAGTAGTTATTTTGTCCATTGTATCTGATTTGTATATATCTGCATTATAAAAATAGTAGAGATTAGAATCTCCAAAATTATTGTGTTGTTCACTAAGCGAATAGATATTGGTATCAAGGTCAAAATCGGCTTTCATAAAAGGCATACCCATTTGCCAGTTGAAAGTTCCTTTGCTGATACGAAGTTCTAATGCTTGTGAAAACGAAACGATTGTTACTAAAGATAAAAGAATTTTATATTTCATGACATAACCCTTGAAAATGTTTGTTATAATCATAGCATAAATTGCAAAAATAGGGGAAAATATGCAAGATATTAAAGTTGAAGAGAGCCAAA
>JALSQA010000066.1 GCA_026985685.1 Campylobacterales bacterium
CATCACCAAACAAAAAGTTGATACGGCTTTTGGCATGATGAAAGGATACAAATAGCGTTCCTTTTTTTACATTATCTGTTAATTTATATTTTAATGGTGCACTTTTACCATATCTGGATTTTAATACAATTTGCATTTTGCCTTTAACAAACTCTTCATCCTCTTTTGAGACTAAAACCACATCTTCATGATGACGTTTATATAATTTTGGACTCTCTTTTGTTTGAGCTGCATTATTATAGTGTGCTATAACTCTTCCTGTTGTGAGAAAAAAGTGTTTTCGCTTTTTGTGTAACAATTCACGAACCATACCTCTAAGATAATAGTGTTTGTATCTTAACGTTGCCAAACCATCTTTTGTTCTAAAACTATCTATATGCAAAATCGGTGTTTCTTCTTCAAAAACAGGCCATTGCAATCCATTGATCCTATTTTTCTCTAGCTTCTTATAACTTGCACCCAAAAAACGTTTAGGAGCTTTTATTTGTACCTCATCCCAAATTTCTTTTGAATTTTTATAACCCATATCATGATTTAGTGCTTTAGAGATACCATTGATAACCTCCCAGTCATCTGGTAATTCATTTTCTATCAATGGCTGAGACAGGTGCATACGTCTTTCAGCATTAACATATACTCCAGTTTTTTCATAAGCACTTTTAACCCCAAAAATAATATCAGCATATTTAGTTATCTCATTGTCAAATAATTCATTTACAACAAGCATTTCTAATTTATTTAATGCTTTTTCTATCTTGTTTTGATTTGGATGAATATGTGCTATATCTTCACCCATGTTAAATAAAACTTTTATCTCTTCTTCATTGATTGCGTTGATTATATCTGGTGTTTTTTTACCTTCTACAACTGGTCTTTCATAATCAGGATTATAGTAAGGCAAACAACCCATATCACAAGTTCCCTGAACATTGTTTTGACCACGAAGTGGCATTAATCCTGCACCCTCTTTTCCTATATTTCCTGTAAGTACTGCCAGATTACAAATAGCAGCTGCCGCGTAAGAGCCATCAAGATGTTCAGTGATACCAAGTCCCCATAAAATTACAGATCTTTTAGAAGCATATTCACGGCTTATATCTACTATCATACCTGTAAGATATTCATATCCTTTAAGTTGCTGAAAAAATTCAGGATTTGCATAAGGATCAGACAATACACTCTCTTTATATGTATCAAACTCCTTTGTACGATTTTTTACAAAATTTTTATCATATAAATTTTCTTTGATGATTGTATATGCCATCATATTTAAAAAAAGTAAATTTGCTTCATGTGGGATGATAGCATTGTATGCTGCAACCTTAGATAGGGCTATCGTACGCACATCAAAGAGAGCTAATTTTGCTCCTTTTTTTACAGAAGATATAATCTTATTTGCTACGATAGGATGACCTTCTGTTGTATTGGAGCCTATCACTATCATAAACTCAGCTTTATAGATATCCCTAAAAGGATTTGTAGCCGCACCCTCCCCTATGATAGAACGCATGCCTTTCAAGGTAGGAGCATGACAGACTCTTGCACAGTTATCTATATGTGGAGAGCCTAAAACTTCTCTGGTAAATTTTTGGAAAATATACGAACTTTCACAATTTCCTCTAGCCCCACCAATTGATGCAAAACTTCTCTCTCCATAATTCAGCTTTACTTGTTTAATCTTCCAGGCCACCAATTCATAAGCAAGATCTAAATCAGGGTAAATGTACCCATCTTGATCACTATGATAACTATATAATTTTTCACTTAAATTTGATGGTAAAAAGAGTTGATGTTTATCGATAAAACTTTTTTTTATTTTGACTTTTTTAAGTCTATTTGGAGATGAAGCAAAGTCAAAACCATACTTTCCTTTGACACAAAGCTTCCCCTCACTTACTTCACCTTCTGGTTTTGCAGATATTGATTTGATTTCATTATTCTGTACTGTCGCAGCGATATCACAACCAACACCGCAATACGTACAAACAGAATCTATCAACACGATTAACTCTCTATTCTTATCATGACTATTTTAGCATTGACACTTTGAAGTGATTCGATCTCTTTAATCGCTGCTATAATATACTTTTCCTGACACTCATGTGTCGCACATAAAAGTGTTGCTTTTTTATTGTTATCAGATGGTCTTTGTAAAAATGTTTCTATAGAGATATTATGTTTTCCTAATATTTGAGCAATACTTGCCAAAACACCTGGTGCATCATCGACTAACATACGAAGATAATATTCACTCTCTATCTCCTCTTTTGGCATTAGTATTAGATTTTCACTCTGAAATGGTCGTTTAAATCCAAGCATTGGTGAACTCTGCCCTGCTCTGACAATCTCAATAATATCTGCTATCACAGCACTGGCAGTCGCATCACCACCTGCACCAGGTCCATAATAAAGTGTCTCTCCAACACAGTCACCAATCACACTGACACCATTCATCACGCCATCAATTTTTGCAATCATTTGATCATTTCTGATCAATACAGGATGCACACGAAGTTCAATCTTTGTATTTATCTTTTTTGCAATAGCTAACAACTTGATACTATAATTAAACTCTTTAGCAAATGCTATATCATCTTGACCAATATTTTCAATTCCCTCAATCAAAATATCTTCTGGTTTAGCATCAATACCATATGCTATAGATGCTAAAATCAAAAGCTTATGAGCAGCATCAAATCCACCAACATCAAAAGTCGGATCAGCTTCTGCATAACCTAAATCTTGAGCTTCTTGAAGTATATCTTCATATCTGACACCCTCTTGCATCATTTTGGTAAGCATATAGTTACAAGTACCATTCATGATACCTTTTATCGCAGTGATTTGATTTGCACTCAAACCTACTTTCAGGGCATTGATGATAGGTATACCACCTGCTACACTTGCTTCATATCCGATAGGGATATCTTGTGCAATTTTTTGTAAATCATAACGATGATATGCCAAAAGTGCTTTATTTGCAGTTACAACTGCTTTGCCATTTGACAGGGCTTTTTGAACAATTTTATAAGGTTCATCTACTCCACCCATCAACTCTACAACAATATCAATGGAATCATCATCCAATATATCATCTACATTGTCAGATAGGGGGATTGATACATCTCTTTTTTTATTAATATTTGAGACAACACCTTTTACAACACTTATCTCTTTTCCAGCTCTTGCACCAATGAGGGCTTTATTTTTCTCTAAAATATTTGCAACACTTTGCCCAACAGTGCCTACACCTATTATTCCAACTTTTATCATGATTTACTTTGGCTCTTTAAATTTTGAAGATATTTTTTTATATTTCTAGCTGCTTGTCGAATACGTTTTTCATTTTCTATCAATGCAATTCTAACATACTGATCACCATGCTCACCAAAACCTATACCTGGACTTACTGCTACTTTTGCCTCTGTAAGTAATTGTTTTGAGAACTCCATGCTTCCTAGATGACTGGCTTCAGGAGGTAACTTAGCCCAGACAAACATAGAAGATTTTGGTTTATCTATATGCCAACCTGCCTTATCAAAAGCATCGCATAAAACATCTCTTCTTTTACGATATTTTTCAATAATATCCTTTTGACACTCTTGAGGTCCATCTAGTGCTATCGTCGCAGCTACTTGTATCGGTGTAAACATACCATAATCAAACCATGACTTAATCTTTTGTAAAGCACCGATTAACTTAGGATTTCCTACAAAAAATCCCACACGCCAACCTGCCATGTTGTAACTTTTTGAGAGAGTAAAACTTTCAACTGCAACATCTTTTGCACCCTCTACTTCAAAAATAGAAGGTGTTTTATACCCATCAAATGTAATATCAGCATAAGCAATATCACTTATGATATAAAATCTCTCTTTTTTAGCCATCGCAACTAACCTCTCATAAAAAGGTTTTTCTACTGTTACGGTTGTTGGGTTATGTGGAAAATTCACTACAACATATTTTGGTCTTGGCATGGATTCTTTAAAAGCTTTATCAAGATTATCAAAAAAGACTTCTTCATCAAGTTCATACTTTTCATTAAAAGATAAAGGAGAAGTGACTACATTTCCTCCTGCTATTATAAAGGCATGTGTATGTATAGGATATGCAGGTTCAGGAACGATAGCAACATCACCTGGATTTGTGATAGCTTGAACAAGATGAACATATCCCTCTTTAGAACCCATTGTCGCAACGGCTTCACTCTCAGGATCTAAATCAACATTATATTTACGCTTGTACCAGTTACAGATAGCAAGTCTTAATTTATAAATACCTTTACTAGCAGAATAGCCATAATTTTTAGGTTTTTGAGCAGCTTCTATCAATTTATCTACGATATGCTGTGGAGTTGCTCCATCTGGGTTACCCATACTAAAATCAATAATATCTTCACCACTACGTCTAGCTTTTAACTTAATCTCATTTATCTCAGCAAAAACATAATTTGGCAATCGATTAATTGTATTAAATTGTATTTCATCAAACATTTATTTATCACTATCCTATATTTTATTTTGCCAAATAAACACTAAGACCTTTTTTCATGTTTTCAAGAGTGTAAATATCTTTTATTTTCATATACTTAGCGTTTGTTGGTATTTTTAATCTAACATTATAACTTTTTGTATCTTTTATAAAGTTATTAAGGATTTTAAGATTTTGATCATAAAAAACAATATACGGATGCCATAAATTTCTTTTTGAACTATTGATCATTAAAGTTCTAGCACCCTCTACATTTATCCAATAAGGTTCAAGCGGTCTTGGCAAAAATACTTTTTGCTTAAAAGCAATCTTTTTAGGAACAAGATTTATATGAGAAGTATTGATAAGATAACGCCAGTTTGCGATAGAATAACGTTTGATTTTAACGATACGGCAATCTTTTTTAGAGAGTTCATTTGCTAGTGCAATAGGATCAGGTGCACGATCTGCAAATACAGAAACTTTATACATAAAGCCACTACGATCACGTATCACTTTTTGGGTATTTATATTGCTATAACCTAAAGTATTTAAAGTAGATTTGATCAGCTTGATAAAAGCCAGAGGATGATTTTGTGCAGTAGCAAAACTCAAACTAACTGAAGTGCTACGAGAAATCTTTAATTTTAAAAGATGGTGTTCTTTTAACTTTTGTAATATCATTGCATAATTTAATGTTGATCCTGTATAAAAATTTCTTTGATTTTTAAAAAGTGTTTTAATAATCTTTTTATTTGCTATATAACTGTTTTTACCTATAATATTTTCAATCTCACTATATAATGAAGCTGCATTTAATGCAACTGAAAACACTATCAAAAGGAATAAACTTCTCACCAGTTTACTCCTTTGCTATATGTTAAAAATTCATTTCTATTAATTTGCATGATATCCCCATCTTTATAGATAAATCTAATAGGTCCATTCCCTCTAAATCGATAAGAGTATCCTTGATTATATATCTCGAAATATTTATGCCCTACTACGATAAGTTGTGGTCTTGTTGAATTTAATTTAAATACAGATTTAACCAAAAAATCTTTTTTAGTATAATCATCAAGATAAATTACACCAACCCATGTCTTTTTTAATGGTTGTATATATAGTTTGCTTTTTAGTATTGCTTTTTGTTTGGCAAAGTCTATTTTAGATACTTTTGTTTTTGGCTTGACTTGATGTTTTGGTTTAGATATTTTTTTCTCTTTAATCTCTTTTTTTACAGGTTGGGCTAAAACTTTTTTCTCTTCTTTAACTTTTTCACTAGAAGTCTGCAATGTTTTTTCTTTAGTACTATTGTCTTCTACAGAGTTTTGTTCTTGTGTCTGAGCTGCTATAGTGATGTTGTTTTCTTTGATCATTTGCTTGACCATAGTATCTAAATCCAAATCATCTTCTAAACCAATTTTTACACTATCACTTTTATTTGTCTCCTGTGCTTTTGATTGTTTTGGCTCCTCTTTTACAGATTCATCAAAACGTAAAACATTTTCATCTTCTGCTTTTTCTTTTGTATCATTTTGATCAAGTGCTGAAATATTTTGTGTTGCTTTTTTTACGATATTGCTATTTATATCTGGTGAGATTGTTTGGCTATTGACTACTGATTCTTTTGAATCTGATCTGCTTTGAGATAACAAAAACCATAACAATGACGCACCTACAAGAGAAGCCACTCCCCACAAAAGGTACTTTTTCCAATTTTTTTCATCTGTTTGCACGGCATGAACAAAAGAACTCTCTTTCTCTTTTCTTTTGTGTCCTCTATGGTATTCGATATAAGCTGCTTTTAATTCACTCAAATCCACAGGATATTCACGTTCCAAAATCTTTATAAAACCAAATGCTTTTGTTTTATTGATATTGGAAAAATCTTGGTTTAAAAACGCATTTAAATCATTTTCATTGATAAAGGTTTTGTTAGAAACTCTTTTATATCCTATCTCTTTAAGTAGAAGCAATGAGGTTTCGAGTGTTGGTGTTTTCTCTTCTTCACTCGCTTTTGTTTCTTCTTTTAGATTTTTTGTTTGTTCATCTGAAGCTTCACGTTTAGGCTTTCTTCCTCTTCTTGTCTTATTTTGAGGTTGTTGTTCTTCTTTTTTTTCTATTTTTTTATTGTTTTTTTCATCCATCTTTTCTCATCCTATCACATAATATTGCTGTCGCCACACTGACATTAAGCGAATCAAATTCTCTTTGCATTTGAATTTTCACCTTTTGATCACACTTTTTGATAATCTTTGCAGGTAGTCCTTCGCCTTCACTACCCATCACCAGTACCCTCTTTTGTGCAAAATCTACATCTCTTACATCTTCTCCATCCATCGTTGCGGCATATCGTACAAACCCCGCTTGCTGTAATTCATTAAGAAGTGTTAGTGTATCTTGAAATAATACAATCGGCATATCAAAAACTGCACCACTGCTTGTTCTCACTACTGCTTCTAATGCAATTGATTTAACGCCACTGACGATAACACCATCTACACCAAGGGCATAAGCACTTCTGATAATAGCACCGATATTTCCAACATCTGTTATACCATACAACACAAGTAAAAAATTATCTTTTTTAAGTGCTGAAAAAGAGGTATATGTAAAATCTTGAATCTTCATCAAAAACCCCTGATGATTTCCACCACGTGCCAATGCCTGTGCTTTTTTACCATCAAGTTTTATGATAGGTTTATCCAATTTTGCAATTTTTGAAAAAAGTTTTTTTTCAAGCTCTTTGGAGAGATATATCTCTTCTACCATATGAGGGTATTTATCTAAAATGTATAAAAAAATTTGCTTACCATATATTATCATAAAAAGATTTTACTATAAAAGTATTAACAAGGGGCTAAAGAAGCTCTTGATAACACTGTTTTGGCGTTTTTCCGGTGATCTTTGCGATAAGTTTCGAGGCTTGTTTTTTAGGAATATCTAATGCTAAGATGTCATCAACAGTAATCACACCCAACTCTTTTTTATCACTATTTATAACAACTACCCATTCTCCTTTAATATTTTGAATTTTTAATAATTCTAAAATATCTTTGGCACTACCTTTGAAATGCTTATGATACATCTTTGTTGCTTCTTTGACTAAAAAAAGTTCTCTCTTGTCATCAATGTTACAAATCTGCTCAATTAGTTTCATAATTCGATGGGGTGCTTCATATACAACTGTTACATATCCATTGTAGAGTACTTCATGCAAAGCTTGTTGTCGATTTGAACCTTTATGTGGCAAGAAGCCATAAAAAAGAAATTGATTTTGACAAAATCCACTAGATGCATATGCTAAAAGTGCTGCATTTGCTCCTGGTAAAACTTCATATGGTATATCATTCTTTTGGGCATATGCTACTAACATACATCCAGGATCACTCACACATGGCATACCAGCGTCACTGACATAAACCACATCTTCATTAAAAATATCTATCGATAATTTTTCTAAAATCTCTTTTTCATTATGAGAGTGTAGTGATATAAAATTTTGCTCTTTTGGATTTATACCATTTCTTTCATGTAGTAAATTTAATAATTTTTTTGTAACACGAGTATCTTCACAAAAGATAGTTTTAGCAGATTCGAGGAGCTTTAAACTCCTCAAAGATATATCCTCTAAATTCCCAATAGGAGTGGGAATAAAATATAACAAGTGGGATTATTTTAAATTATATTTTTTCTTAAATTTCTCAACTCTACCTGCAGCATCAACAATTTTCTCGCTACCTGTAAAGAATGGATGACATTCGTTGCAAATATCTATTCTCATCTCTGGTACATTTGACATACTGTCAAAACTATTGCCACAAGCACATGACACTTTACATTCCATATATTCTGGGTGAATATTTTTTTTCATTGTATTTTTCCTTCTATTTTCTTGCATGTATAACAAGATTTTGGGTTCAATTACCGCACCAACTAATATTTTGAAGATTTGAGAGCTTGATATGTAATAAGATGATAGAAGAGAAATATGCAGGACTCCCCGTAGGGAATTCAAATATTTATCTGCTATCAGATTGCCACATATCAAGCTCCCCGCAGGGTGATAGTGCTTTTGTCCATACTCTTCGTTATATTTTTTTGAATTAGCTACAGCTAGTTCTGCAAAAATCTGCCTTGATTATGAACAAAATCACTATCATCAAACTTCAAAATATTAGTTAGTGCGGTAATCAGGTGCACGATTATACAGAAAAATATTTATGATAAACTTAAAAATAGCTATAAAAATGCAAATGTTAAAAAAACAGCAGACCAAAAACGGTCTACTGCCATATAGGGGGAGGGGAACCATAAGTATAACAGAAAAATTGATTTAAATCAAGAGTTTAGACGCAATAGCCACTGTGGCTGTTTCACTTTTAAGTATTAGATCATTATTTAGACCTATTTTGTTATATTTTTGTAATTGTTTTCGCTCATTTTCACTAAAACCACCTTCACATCCGACAAGAACTCTTGAACGATCAGACCACTCCTTTTTGCCACCAAAATCAAGTACATAAATATCAGAATAACGTTCAAGAAGCTGTTGCAGATCTTTAAAAATTTCAAGTTGCATCAAATTATCTCTTCCACATTGCTGAGATGAGTTAATCAATATTTTTTCAACTCTTTTCATATCTAATTTAAAATTTTTTTGACTTCTTTCACAATATACAAAAGATATTTTTGAGACACCTAGTTGATTTAACATTGGTAATGTTTTTTCCACTATCTTTGTATCAATCATGCACCAAATCAGATGAAAAAATTTGCTCTCTTTTTTATTCTTACTAAAATCAATCAATTCCATCTTGGCATCTTTTTTGCCGATAGAGTTGATTTTGTACCGATATAAAAATTCATCTTGTAAATTTCTTACATATAAAATTTGACCTTCAGCAAAACGACGTACTTTAAAGAGATATCTATAATTTTCACCTACAATAGAAATTTCTGATTTACCTGCTTGTGTTTCATAAAGAAATTGCATACATGATCACCGAAATAAGCAATATAAGCACAAGATCAATTAAATATTTTCGTTTTGCATAAACTTTAAATCGTTTTTGAGATTCTATATCTCTTTGCCTTGTCATTTTAAAAAGCATATGTAATTTTACACTACTAAAAATAATCCAAATCAATGCAGATATCATCATCACTACTTGCCAAGTAATCTCTAAACCAGTAGCACCAAAGACAACCAAACCTGTAAAAAACAATCCAGCAAGCATAAAATAATACTGCAAAGAGATACTCTCTACACGATTTGAAAAACCTCGAAAATCTCTATCTGAATTGATAAAAATATAACTAAATATTGCAAGTACCGCAGTAATCACTATAAATATTACATGTAATGATATTGCCATTGATATCATATCTTTCATAGCATCCATAAAAGAACCTCCAACACATTTTATTGCCATTATAGCAAAGTGAGTTAAGAGTAGATATAAAAAGTAAAAGATATTATTTTTTTACAACATGAGCTATACAAACAACTCCATATATTAAATAAAGTATCAAAATAATTACAAATATTGTTTTTTAGCTATATTTTTCGATACAAAAAAAGTGAACTCTAAGAGTGAATTGAATATAGTAATATAATCAAAACTTGTAAGAGATAAAAAGAGAGTATTTTCTCCTGCATTTTATCTCAATACATAATATAAAAGAGGTAATATGAACCAATTTGCCGAGGCAAAAGATTTATTTAGCGATGATTTTGATCTAAGTGGTTATTTTGATAGCCTTACATTTGAATACGCAAAAAAACAATTGATTGATGCTATGCAAACACATGACGTTCCTCTCGTTTTTGTCCTTGGAGATCCAGGAACAGGTAAAAGTTTTTTACTAAACTATGTACAGCAAAAAGTCACCAGTGTAAAAGTTGCAAAATATTTTACACATCCCTACTTCGATGAAAAAGAATTTTTAGAAACACTTCTTAGTCTTGCAGGACGAAACATCCAGCACAATGAATACTCCACTGAAGCATTGATAAGTCACCTTAAGAAAAACTTTCATGGACTTGAATATACAGTTTTCATTGATGAAGCACAATTATTAAGTGAAGAGCAAGTAGAACTTATCAGGATATTAAGTGATCAAAAGATTTTTCAATTTGTTCTTGCAATGCACAAAAAAGAGGGAAATTATATCCTGCAAAAAGATCATTTTAAATCAAGAACTAACAAACGTATCATACTTGAAGGATTGAGTGACAAAGAGATAGGACGTTATGTTGAAAACCGATTACTTTCAAATAACTTTTCAGATATCGCTTCAATGTTTAAACCTTCACATCTTCGTTTTATAGCAAAATATGCAAACAGTAATTTTAGAACTACCAAAAAAATTATCAAAACACTTTTAGAAATACTAAATATCGCTAATCGTGAAGGATATAAAAAATATAGCAGTGTCAATAATGCAACATTAACTATGGCTGCCATAGATACAGGATTAATCGATGTTAAATAATAATTTCAGCAAACTTGTAAAACTTTATCACAAACACCAGGCAAAACAAAGACGTAAATATTTTTTAGCAATACTTTTACTTCTATTTGCAGGAGCTATTTTATTTTGGTTTATGCAAAGACAAGATACCAAAATAGAAAACACAACAGTACAAGAACAACCTACCCCAGTACAAGTAAAAGACAATACTGCAATCCAAACTACACCTAAACCAACACCAAAACAAGAAACAGTCAAAAAAGTTGCTGTAGCAACACCTGTACAAAAAAATATGCCAACAGATATCAAAAAAAGAACAAAAGATAACTCAAAAGAGGCAGATACTTTTCAACTAAAAATCACTCAACAAAAAAACTTTTATAATTTACTACTTGATTATAAAAACAAACCTTCTTACCAGTCTGCTATCAAACTTGCTCAATTTTATTTCAATGAAAAAGATTATAAAAAAACTGTAAAATGGGCAATAGAAGCTAGTAAAAAAGATCCTTCACAAGCTATGTCATGGATTTTATATGCAAAAGCAAAAAAAGCTTTAGGAAATACAGATGTTGCAAAAAAAGCTCTTGCAATTTACTTAAAACATAACGCATCACAAGAAGCAAAAACACTGTTTGATAGTTTCTAACCATCCCCACGATGCCATTGTGTTAAGGATTTTATATTTGGAAATGGTGACTTTAGTCCCATCTAACGGAGGTCTAGCTAAAGCAAGACTTCCCAAAACATGATAAAGATAAGTAAAAATTCTTCTCTCATCATATACTAAGGATTAGTTAACGTCGAATCAAAACTTTTCTCACCTACTTTAAGTATAGTTAAACCATTTCTTCCATTTGCGATATAAGCTAGATTATCTTTCATGACAAAAGCGTATGCACTATCAAAAAGATCATAACTACCTATAACTGTATAATCTTTTTCTCTAAGCACCTTAAAACCCTTATCATCTATATAATAAACTAATCCATTTTTACTATAAAGTTTATGATCATTGCTTTTATATCCTTCAAAATAACCTAAATACTTCACCTTATAAGGATCAGCTACATTAAAAGCACTAATACTCTTATAATCATCCCAGGTTTTTGCGACATAAGTCACATAAGCAATATCCTCTATCACTTCAACATGATTTACATACTCTAAAGCATCATAATTGCCAACAACTATTGGTTCATAGGGGTTACTTACATCAATCACACTCAAGCCTTCACTTCCTGTAGCCATGTAGATAAAATCACCCCATTGACTTAATGATACATCCAAAGCTACTCCTTCGACAAAAAGTGACGATATTTCAGATATATCAACATGATCTATCGTATAATCAGCTTTGATTTGAGAACTATCTTTGCTTTGTGTTTGTAATTGTCTATCTTGTGTAGAGGAAGAAAGAGTTTTATGTGATTTAGACACAGAACCACATCCTACCCAATATAAAAGCAAACTGATGATAATCAATAATTTTTGCATTTATTACATCCTTTTTCTTTCAGTGTACAACTATTATTTACCTTTGTCTAGTAAGTTTTATATTACTTATGAAAAAAATCTTTTATATTTTCATATTGTTACATTTTTGCTATAATCGCATCTATAAATCATTGAGGAGAATATATGTCAAATGTACTGATCATCGGTGCGGGTGGTGTAGGTAGAGTAGTCGTACATAAATGTGCCCAAAATAGTTCTACTTTTCAAAAAATCACACTTGCAAGCAGAACACTTTCTAAATGTAAACTTTATCAACAAGAAGTAAAAAATAGATATAACATAGATATAGATATCCACAAAGTAAATGCAGACGATGTTGATGATTTAGTTTCTCTTATCAACGAAGTAAAACCAGATATTGTTTTAAATATCGCCCTACCCTATCAAGACCTCACGATCATGGAAGCATGTCTGAAAACTGGTGTGCATTATCTTGATACAGCTAATTATGAACACCCAGATAGTGCAAAATTTGAATACAAAGAACAATGGGCTTATCATAACAGGTACAAAGAAAAAGGAATTATGGCACTTTTAGGAAGTGGTTTTGACCCTGGTGTAACAAATGTATTTTGTGCCTATGCACAAAAACACTACTTTGATGAAATACATACAATAGATATACTTGACTGCAATGGCGGTGATCATGGCTACCCTTTTGCAACTAATTTTAACCCTGAAATAAATCTAAGAGAAGTAAGTGCAAATGGCAGATATTGGGAAAATGGAAAATGGATAGAAACCAAACCTATGGAAATCAAGATGGTATGGGATTATCCACAAATTGGTCCAAAAGATAGTTACTTACTCTATCATGAAGAGATGGAAAGTCTTGTCAAACATATCAAAGGATTAAAACGAATTCGTTTTTTTATGACTTTTTCACAAAGCTATCTTACACACATGAAGTGTCTTGAAAATGTTGGTATGCTAGGGATAAAAGAGATAGAACACAATGGATGTAAAATCATACCTATACAATTTTTGCAAACACTCCTTCCTGATCCATCAACTCTAGGAGAGAGAACAAAAGGCAAAACAAATATAGGAATTGTAGCAACTGGCACAAAAGATGGAGAAGAAAAAACAATTTATATCTATAATATTTGCGACCACCAAGAAACTTACAAAGAAACACTATCCCAGGCGGTAAGCTACACAACAGGAGTTCCAGCTATGATCGGTGCCAAAATGATAGTTGAAAAAAAATGGCAAGCTTGCGGTGTTTACAATATGGAACAGTTTGACCCTGATCCTTTTATGGAAGCATTGAATAAGCAAGGTTTACCTTGGTTTGTAGAACAATTATGATAAAATAATAAAATTTTTTAAAAAAAGGCGAAGCATGAAACAAATAGATATGAATTCAGAAGAGTTTTTAACAGAATTAGAAAAAACTAAAAAATTTACCGACAAAGTAAATAAACAATTTGGCTGGGTATATAACCCAAATGAAGATGTCAATGAAGGTGTTCTTATGGGACTTGCTCGTCATAAGTTACTTTACAAAAAAAGATTTTGCCCTTGTTTTATGGTCATAGAAGATCCAGAGACTGGAAAACACAAAAGTGCTGATGATCGTATCTGTCCCTGTAAACCTGCGATAGAACAGGAGATCCCTGAAAAAGGTGTTTGTCACTGTGGTATCTTTTGTACTCCAGAATATGTAGAGTCATTAAAAGAACAAGCATAAACTTTGTCAGAGAATTTTTCTCTGGCAATTACCTAAGCAACAACACTTCACTATCAAAATCAACAGCGTCTAAAACTATCTTTTTTTCAACTGCCTTTTTTATTTCAAATGTATTAGACAAAAGAGCCATCACCGCATCATCTGCATATTCAAACTGTTCACAACTAGCTAAATCAATCGCAGGTGAAATAGTTGCATTTGAGAAAGTCAATAGATTATCTTTAATCTTATAATTTGCAGTAATCTTTTTACAATCTGCATATACCGTTATATCCCTTTTACCAAATTTCATGTCTGTATTATAAGATTTTTTATGAGCTGGTAAAGCATTGTTCTCATAAAAAGATGCAATATTTATATAAACTTTTTTCCAGGCACTATCCATCAATATAGGTTGAATATCTTTTTTAGATAAAGAAAGTGTATCAAGATTGTTGTTTTCACTATTACCTTGTATTGATAGAATATTGACATCACTTTTCTTTTTGATAGAACTTGAATCACATCCAGCTAAAGTAAATAAACCAAATCCAATACAAACTACAACTATAAAACTTCTCATGAAAAAGCCTTTTTGTTTTATATCGACAAATATACAAAATATTTTAGTATTGCTTGAAGTTTTCAAATAAAACTTAATCAGTAACTACCTCTTTTAAAAGAATCACACTTATGATCCAGTATGTAAGATGAAAAAACTCAATACAAAAAACCAAACAACCACAAGGGTACTTTATTTCCAACCCCAACTTCTATATCATCAGCAACAACGAAAGAGTTTGGCATATCGGCAATTTGCCTGAAGCTTTTGTTTTTGCCTCCAATTTCAAAAGTGTATTTGTTTTTTACTAAAAAATCACCTTTTTTTGAAGCCAATAACTTGTCATCTAAAAAACTTAAATTTTTGGACAAAAGTAGATAGTTTTGTATTTGATTTGCAAAAAATATCTCTCTAATAGTCCCCGTTTCAGGATTAGAGCAGTATGCATAGGCTAGATTTGTATTGGCAAGGTATATTTTAGCCGGTTTTGCAAATATGTTGTCGCCCTTTGCTTGATGATGTAGTATATTAAATACTTTGCCTCTTTTTAAGTAGTAAAGATATTGGTAGAGTGTATTTCTGTTTATCTCTATTTTTTGAGCCAGTTTGGATATATTTAACTCATAAGGCTTAGATGAGCATATCAGTGCAACAAGTTGTTTTAACTTTATAATATACTTTGGTTCGATGTTAAATATATATGCCAAATCATGCTCTATAGTTGTGTTGATGGTTTCGTTTACCCTTTGTAAATAATCATTTTTAGTATCAAAATAAAATGGATAGTATCCATACTTCAGATACTCTTTAAAATGCTCAAATGGTTTTATTTGCCTGGTAATTTCTATGGCTATATCAGTATGGTCTTTCAAAATATCTTCTATCTCAAAAGTCTCAAATTCTTTGTTTAACTTTAACTCTAAAAACTCTCTAAAGCTTAGTCCTCCAAACTGATACATTAAGGCTCTTCTACTTAGATCTGCTTTTGCATGTTGTAGCTTTATAGCACTGCTTCCACTAAAGATAACTTTTAGATCCAAAATGTCATAGATAGCTTTCAAGTGCTTTTCAAAATCAGGTATTTGGTGTATCTCATCGATAACCAAAACCTCTCCACCATGTTTTTCAAAATCTTCTGCCAAATCCAAAAGCAATATGGTGCTTATGAGTAGATATTCTGCACTGATATATAGCTTTTTTGAGTGAGGCAAATCAAGCTCTTTTAGGTATTGCAAAAGAAAAGTTGTTTTACCGATTCCTCTATCGCCTGTGATACCAATAAGCTTTTGGTTAAAACTTACCTCTTTAAAAAAATATCGCTTATAGTTTAAATTTACACTTTCTATAGCTTTAATCGAAAATTGCTTAATTTGTTCATACATAAAATAGACCTTTTGCTTATCTTATTAAGCATATTATAGTATATTTTGTCTACATTGTCAAACAATAAAGAGTTAATGAAAAAGAGGTGTTTGTTGCTTTTGTGTTAGAGAAGCATGTTTTAGATCAAGGCTAAAGTCAAAAGTTATACTGCTACTTGCCAATATAGTTTTGCTCTTTTTCATAGTCAGGAAATTTTGGAAAGAGTACTCATCTCTACTAAATAAAACTATTAACAATGCAGTAATAAAAACATGCTACACTTATATAAACAACTTTATAAAGGAGCTATCATGAGATATCTATTATTGTTAAGTGCTTTGTTCTTCTTATCAGCTTGTAGTCCAAAATATAAAACCATATATAACTATACTTCACCCACAAGCCAAAGCGGTAAATCATGTCTAAAAACTTGCCAGGAAAAACTTGCAACATGTAAAGAAATCTGTAAATCAAACTTTGATATTTGCAAAGTAAAAGCGATAAAAAAAGCAAAACTTCAATATCAACAAAAATTGAAAGCCTATTATAAAGCCCTTGAAACGTATGCCAATCAAGTACAAATGCATAACCTGGAAAATGACCTTTATTTTTATAGTGATTTTTACTATCCTAGCAGAGGTTATGGATATTGGGGTCCATTTGGTCCATATTTCATGTGGGATATGCATCCTGCTTACAACATCCAAAAACCTAAAAAACCTACCCTTCAAGAGGAAATTCAAAAAGTAGAACTTCAAGAGTGCCAAATCGATTGCAAATGCCAAGTAAGCTACGACAACTGTTTTCAAGGATGCGGAGGAAAAATCACACAGAAAAAAATCTGTATCCAAAACTGTACACATGAATAAAAAATCGATCCTTATAACAGGATGTTCATCTGGTATAGGATATTTTTGTGCAAAAGCATTGCAAAAAGATGGATATCATGTT
>JALSQA010000067.1 GCA_026985685.1 Campylobacterales bacterium
CCAAAAGCTCTATCTTTAGATCAATTTGCAAAAATGTGTAAAACACCTGCCACACAGCCTGTAGCTAAAGTACAGCAAACCCAGCCTATGGCAGTTCAAAAAGAGATTCCAGTACAACAACCTGTATCACAGCCTACTGTACAAGAAGCACAGCCTGCTGATAACTGTGTTGTTGAAGTAGAATCTGATGAAGGAAGTGTTGAGGTATCTGAAGATAATGTAGTACCACAGGGATATTATATTCAATTGGCTGCACTTTTCAAAGGAAATGGTGAGATCTTGACTAATAGATTAGAGCGTAAAAATTATCCATATATTTTACATAATGCTAAACGTTTTGGAAAAGATGCTACTTTAGTACTTGTTGGTCCATACCAAAGTAAAAAGGAAGCTAAAATTGCTCAAAGATATTTAAAACGACTCTCAAGAAAAGCCTTTATCAAAAGATTCCCATAATCAATTTTTTATAAAACAGATGGATGATTCATATCCATCTGTATAATATTTTCAATTTTTATTAAATATTTTTTTCACCTATCCGATATACCTAGCAGATAATATTTTGTATATAAGGAACATAGATGAAAAAAATGAAATTAATGATAGCTTCTGTCGCTACTAGCTTAGCTCTTCATGCTGGTGTTGATCCATTTACTTATCATGTCGGTGGCTATTTTGGGAAAAATATTGCTGATGATAGCTCTAAAATGCGTAGTGATACGCTTTATGGTATTCGTGGAACTGTGATGCTTACAAGTTTTTATGGCTTGAGTATTGGATATGAGAGAATTGATAAGATAGATGTCAAAGATAGTGATAAAACGGTAGACTTACAGCGTGTTTATACGCAGATAGAAGTTGATGGTGAAGAGCAATATCATGTTGTCCCATATATCACTTTTGGTGGTGGATATGAAATGTTAAGCAATGATATTATGGTCAAAGGCAATAAATATGATGTATCTCAGTTTTATGTAAGCAGTGGTATTGGTTTTAGATATAATTTTATTCCAGAATTAAGTGCTACATTAGAAGCTAATCTTTTATGGAAAACAGATACTTCAGATCTGGCATACAATTATGTTGCTGGCTTGGTTTATCATATAAATGCAACTACTTGTGATAATACTTACGTAACGCAAAGATTAAAAGAAGAACCAAAAGAAAAAAGTGTACTTCATGCTGGAAGAGTAAATGATTTTTCAGGATGGGATAAACCTACTCAGAAAAGTTTTCATAGAAGAAAGATTATTGTACCTGTTCCAAAAGAGAAAATAGTTTTACAAGAAGAGATAAAACCAGTAAGAAAATTGCACAAAATTAAACCTGTATATCATGTTAGTAAACCAAAAAAGATAAAAAAATCACATATTTCACAAAAAGATGAAGGTTTTTATATCATGTTAGGTGCTTACAGGTCTAAAGAATCTGTAAAAAATATGATCTCAAAACTTGAAAAAAATAATATTTCATACCTTTTAAAAGATAACAGACACAAAGGTCTGACATACGTTATGGCAGGAACTTATCCAAATAGAAATGAAGCACAAAGTAATTTGCAAAGACTTAAAAAAATTCAAAGAGATGCATATATAGCAAAAATGAACTAGCTTTTTGTTACAATAGGGTATGAAAAGCATTATCAAAAAAATAGAAAATAAAGAACGTTTAACATATGAGGAGGGGGTCAGACTTTATGATCTTGACCTCTTCACTTTAGGTACACTAGCAGATACAATCCGCCAGGATAGATGGCAAAATAGAAGTTTTTTTAATATCAATCGACATATCAACCCGACTAATGTTTGCAAAGATGTATGTAAATTTTGTGCTTTTAGTGCAAGTCGTAAAAATCCAAATCAATATACTATGACACATGAAGAGATTTTACAAATTGTAGAAGATGCACAAAAACGTGGAGTCAAAGAAGTGCATATCGTTTCTGCTCACAATCCTGTTGCTGGACTGGAGTGGTATATGGATATCTTTCGTAAAATCAAAAAAACATATCCAAGTATCCACATCAAAGCTCTAACAGCTGCTGAAATCAATTTTCTATCCCAGGAGTATGGTCACAGTTACGAAGAGATCATAGAGATGATGATAGAAAATGGGGTTGATTCTATGCCTGGTGGTGGGGCTGAAATCTTTGATGAAGAGGTAAGGGATTTTATCTGCAAAGGTAAAGTTAGCTCAGATGAGTGGTTTGAAATCCATAAACTTTGGCACCAAAGCGGACATATGTCAAATGCTACTATGCTTTTTGGTCATGTAGAACAAAAACACCATCGTATCGATCATATGATAAGACTTCGTACACTTCAGGATGAAACAGGTGGGTTTAATACTTTTATTC
This sequence comes from Campylobacterales bacterium, assembly GCA_026985685.1. Lineage (GTDB taxonomy): Bacteria > Campylobacterota > Campylobacteria > Campylobacterales > QNZT01 > QNZT01. Next base: position 2,357 of record JALSQA010000067.1, read on the forward strand.
CTCTTGTTTATCAAAGAGAAAACAATTACTTAAATGTCAAAAACTTTCTATCTTCTCAAGAGATATTAAAAACGATGGCAATTAGCCGTATCATGTTGGATAATTTTCCACATATAAAAGCCTATTGGGTTACTTCAACTGTAAATCTTGCTCTTGTTTCACAAGCTTATGGTGCTGATGATTTAGATGGCACGATAGAGCGTGAATCGATCAATTCAGCAGCAGGAGCCAAAAGTGCAAGTGGCATGGGATTGGAAGAGTTTGTCTCTTTGATAAAAAACAGTGGATATTCTCCCGTGGAGAGAGATAGTTTATATAATGAATTAAAAGTCTGGTGAGAATTAAAGTTTTTTAACTACGATAGCTTGTTTTTTCATTTTGTATTTTTCATATGATTCATTCCAAAATTCATGGTAGGCTAAAACTTCAAAAGAGTCATCAAAAAATGATTTTAACTCCTCTTTTTGAAGTAGAAAGTCTGGATTTGAGTTCTTTTTCTCATTGTCTTGATCTTCCATATAAGTTTCTATGATAAATATACCTCCACTTTTTAGTGATTGTTTTGCTTTATGAATAAGGGATTTATCTAAAAAATTTGTTTTGATGATTAGGTTATAATGCTCTTTTGGCATTTCATAAGTGTCTAAATCAGCTTCGATAATATGAACAGGTAAATCTTTTGATCTTTTGGCTAAAGTTTCAAGAGCTACGCTTGAGATATCGATACCATCAACTTCAAAACCTTTTTCTGCCAAAAATATAGAATGTCTGCCACTTCCACAGGCAAGATCAAGTGCTTTATCTATTGTTGCATTTTGATAATATTGTGTAAGGTACTTTGATGGAACTCTTGGTTCTAAGAGTGTTTGCATTTGTTGATATTTTTGATCCCATTTTCTTTTATCTTCTTGTGACATAAAAACTCCTGTTTTGTTTAGATTACTAGAGTTGGTGTTAGAGTTAGCTTATGCAGATTGTGTTATCATAAGTGATGAAAAAGTTTTTATGGATCCTCCTTTTACCTACACTGCTTTTTAGTAGTAGTACCTTACATTCTATGCGTGCGTTTTATGATATCTCTTATGCTATTTTTGGTGTGATTGGACATAGTAAAGCCGATTTGAAAATCGATCATGATCGTTATATTATTCATATAGAAGCTAGTGCTTCTGGTATAGCTAAATTGATGAGCAATCAAAGAGTAGAGATTTATGAGAGTAGGGGGAAGATTGTAAAGGGTAGGTTAGTGCCAGATATTTTAGAGATTCATACCAAAAAAGGATCTCATTTTAGTTCTTTGGAGCGTTATAAATTTGATTATAAAAATCATAAAATTATACATTTTACACAAAAAAAAGATAAAAAAATAGTAAAGAAAGAGAAAGTTTTAGATTATTTTGCACCCAATGACATATTAACACTTTTTTTTAATTTGCCTTTTTATTTACAAAAAAATTCATGTAGTGGGAAAAAGTGTGTTTTTGTGGCGGTTGGTGCCAATGAAAAAGATGGCAGAGTAGATATACAAAAAATAGATGATCGTTTTAAAGTGCGTTTACATCGTCGTATTTTTGCCAGTAAAGATGGTGAAATGTTTGTGCACTTAAGAGATGATGGTATTTGTGATAATGCTTTGTTAAAAGATGTGATATTTTTTGGTGATGTAAAGGCAAAGGTTACTAAAATAGAATATCAATAAACATAAGGGTAAAAAAATGATATTAATAGCAGGTCCATGTGTGATAGAGAGTCGTGACAATGTCTTAAAAATCGCAGAGGGTTTAACTCGATACAAAGAAGATAGTGATATTGATTTTTATTTTAAAGCAAGTTTTGACAAGGCAAACAGAACATCTTTGGATAGTTTTAGAGGACCTGGTCTTCATGAAGGTTTGAAGATACTTCAGGAAGTACAAAATGAGTTTGGATATAAACTTCTGACAGATGTACATGAAGGTTGGCAGATAGAAGAAGCAGCTAGTATTGTTGATGTGTTGCAAATACCTGCTTTTTTGTGTCGGCAAACAGATTTGCTCGTATCTGCCGCTAAAAGTGACTGTGTTGTCAATGTTAAAAAAGGACAGTTTATGAACCCGGCAGATATGGAATATTCTGCTTTAAAGGTACTTCAGACTAGAGGAGTGGATGAAGCAACTTATACTAAAAGTAAAGAAGCAAAATTATGGCTTACTG
>JALSQA010000068.1 GCA_026985685.1 Campylobacterales bacterium
TTTTTGCAAAAGGGTTTGCGTGGTAAAAATATACACCAGCGAGGAAGAATTAAAAAGTATATTTAATGCACTCCCCATACCAGCCACTGCACAATATATGCAAGCAAAGAGTGATAATTATGGTTGGTTTGTATCAGAAAATTTTATATTACCTTTTATTATTGATGAAAAACTTATATTCAAACGTATGATATTCACTTTCGCCCCTATCCCACTCCAAAAAGAGCTCTCCATAGCAGATGAAAAAATATTTCTTGATGAGATGGTAGATCTGACCAAAAAAGAAAGCTTATGTGATTTTATCAACAAACCACAAGCATATGCTATCTTTCGCACCTACCCTACACAAAGTCAATATGCCCCGTGGGGAACTTATGAAATAGACATCACAAATGATGAACAATCTATACTACACTCTTTTCATAAATCCCATATCAAAGCCTTACAAAATGCTATCAAAGATGATATAAAAATAGATTTTGATCTCCCAGCAAACCAATTACATGAGATAGTTTATGATAGTGTCAAAAGAACAGGTTCTCTTGCTTGTCCTCCTTTAGAGTATTTTCAAAAGATAAAAGAAACATTAGGGAAAAACTCTCTATTTATTGGTGCATTTAAGGATGATATACTGCAAAGTGCACTGATGATTTTATTTGATGATAAAGTAGCTTATGAACTTTATGGAGGTTATATATTTGGAGCACACAAAGGAAGTGGACATCTTCTTAAATACGAAGCAATAAAATATATAAAAAAGCACTCAAATGCACAAATATTTGATCTATGCGGTGTAAGAATCAATGTCAAACCAGACTCAAAATATGCCGCCATACAGCAATATAAAGAACGATTTAACCCTAAACTTATAGAAGGATATGCTTTTAAAGTGATCATCAAACCACTAAAAACAAAACTCTTCAACCTACTTGTCAAACTATACTCCAAAAGAAAAGGTATCCACTACGTAGACCCTATAGATCAACTTCTAACAGGAGATTATGATTAAACTATAACATATACTTACGATTTATGGTGGAAATTTTTCACCCTACAACTGAAAAATAGGTATTTATTATAAAAAAATGAAAATTAATTTTTTTTAAATGTATGATATTTTGGCTATGAATTTATTTGGGATATTAGTGTTTTGAATCGTTTTTAAAATATGATATAATAAATGAAATAATTAGCAAAATAGGAGATATAATGAAAATTGATATTGATAGATTGCTAAAAGATTGTTTTTGGGAGTATAATTTTACTTCTGATGATATTTTACAGATGGCAAATAGTGATGATTGGAGGAAAAAATCATTTCTTTTTGAGAAGATACTATTAAATAGTACAAAGATGATAAAAGATTTAAAGATATTTAAACCTGGTGATTTGAAAAAGTTAATAGAAGATTTTAAAATCCCTCAGTTTAACTCTAAATTTGCTTTTAAAAGAAAAAATATTGCTGAAGTTTACTTTTTGGATAAAGAAGTTTTGGTAAATGAGTTAAAATGGGTAGCATAGATTATAACAAACTTTATAACTTGCAAGATGAAGTTTTGGATTTAGTGTTTGAGATTGAAAAAGTTTTTTATTTAACTGGTGGCACTGCTTTAAGTCGTTTTTATCAAGCTAAAAGATACTCTGATGATTTAGATTTTTTCACACACGATAGTAAGGATTTTGTTCGTGCTTTAAGGGAGATAAAGTTTGAGCTATCTAAAAAATTTGATATTGAAGAAGAGGTAAGTTCAAAGGATTTTGTTAGAATTATTATCAATAACACTTTGCAAGTTGATTTTGTAAATGATAAAGTTATGAGATATAAACAGCCAATATATCTTGAAAATGGTTATATTATAGATAATATTGAAAATATTTTAGCAAATAAAATTACTGCTGTTATTGGAAGAGATAATCCAAAAGATATATTTGATATATTTTTGATTGATAAATATTACCAATATGACTGGAAGAGTATTTTGGAAGCTGCACATAAAAAAGCTGGATTTAGTGATGATGATTTGATAGTTAGGATGAAAACTTTTCCTATTGATTTACTTAAAGGCATAAATCTTATAGAACCTGATTTTTTAAACAATTTTAAAGAAGAATTTGAGTCGATAGCTAAAAAGATAGAAAAAAGTATCTAAATATAACTATGTAAATGACATCAACATGATATTCATTTAAAAAAATCCACCCTATAAATACTTAAACCAAAAACAAACTATTTTTGATCAGTTTCTCCTGCCATAAACTAAAAAGTTCAGGAAATGGTGCTTTTAGCTCCATCATGATAATGTACTTATTCTAGCTATCAAACTCCAGCATATACTCACGGTATAAAAGTGGAACCCAGCTTTGTTGAAGTTTTGGATTTTTGCGTTCTTTGATAGTGACGCTTTTTAGAAAAGTTTTCCAAAGCTTTTGAAACTTTAACTCCTCTTTTGAGTATGTGGGTAGGTCAAAATCTTTGACCTCGTTTATCCTTCCTTTACCTTCTATAGATATATATGCCAATGATCTAGCCATATCATGGATGATAAAATCAAATCCATCTAAACGTTTTATAAAGTGACTTCCAAGATATGGTAAGATATTGAATTTGCCATCAATTTTAGCATACAAGATGCCATCTTCCAACTCTTCAAATCTCACAAATCCATACATCTTATGCAAGTATCGAAAATATGCAAGATGAAGATTTTCAAGATATAAGATCGAGGGATGCAAAATATCTTCTAAATATTTTTGATCACGAAAACCCAACACCACAAAATCATAAAGTGGTTTTTCAAAATCTTGACCATCACACAAAAAAGTTTGAAAAATCCTCTCAAAATAGTGCTTTTTAAACTTTTGTTTCAAACCTTCCAATACACGCATCGCATATGTACGGTTGGTGATGATACTATTTACATCATCTAACAAATCCATATCCAAAGGATTTTTGATGATTTTATCTACACGTCTTTTATGTGTATAGCTATCATGAATTAGTGTCAAAAAACCTTCAAAACTACCATCATATAGATAAGTCATAACTCACCTGTTGCAGCAGCGGTATAACTGTCAAACAAAGAAGGTTGATAATATCTCTTCTTTCCATTTTGTTTTAGTGCAACTTTGATCTCTTCTGGATAGGTGATATTACCTCCGTGATAGCGACTATTTATGACGATAAAATACTTTGCTCGTTTCAATGATATACCCAACTTTTTTAAATCTTCAAATCTCAATACCCCAAAACGTCTGGCTCTGATGATCTTGTGTGCACTACGTATCCCAATCCCTGGTACACGAATAAGCATCTCTTTTGAAGCTTTGTTTAACTCAATAGGAAAAAGCTCCATATGAGCCAATGCCCAGCTTGTTTTTGGGTCAAATTCAAGATCAAGATTTTGATGTTTGTCTACTATTTCACCATATCCAAATCCATAAAAACGAAGTAGCCAATCAGCTTGATATAACCTATGCTCTCGCAAAGTTGGTGGTGCTGTTGTAATGGAAGGAAGATTTTTATCATCATTTGCAGGGATATACGCAGAGTAATATACTCGCTTTAAAAGTGCTTTTTGATAAAGATTTGAAGAGAGTCTCAAGATATCAAAATCACTCTCAGGAGTAGCACCTATGATGATCTGTGTACTCATGGGAATAGGTTTGGCTCTTTTTTCCAAAGTGATATCTCTAGCTTCTTTTAGTGGCAACATCAAACTTTTTTGAGTCTTTTGTGGTGCTAAAAGTTGTAAGCTTTTAGCAGAAGGTAGTTCAAGATTTGAGCTAACACGTGTAGCCAATACACACGCTCTAGCGATCAGTTCCGAAGAAGCACCGGGAATTAGCTTAAGATGGATATATCCATTAAATCTATACTCAAAACGTAAAATTTCCAAAGCCTTGATCAATAAACTCATCGTTTTATCTTCACTTTCAAAGATACCTGAACTTAAAAACAATCCTTCTATATAGTTACGTTTATAAAAATTGATCACCAAATCAGCCAACTCTCTAGGTGAAAACATCGCTCTTTTGATATCATTAGCTACTCTGTTGATACAGTAACTACAGTCATATATACAAAAATTTGTCAAAAGAACTTTCAAAAGCGAAACACAGCGACCATCTTCTGTAAAAGTATGGCATATGCCACTTTGATGATTGCAGCCAATCATACCTGCTTGAAAATTTGACACAGCACCGCTTGATGAACATGAAACATCATATTTGGCACTATCAGAAAGGAGAGCTAACTTTTGATAAATATCCATAGAAAAAGTGTAACAAAAAATAAGCTACAATCTCTAAAATATGTCAAATTGAAATATTTTTTATCCTATCACATTTACGAGATAGCAAAAATTCATCAAAATCATTTGCAACAAAAAAACAACCCTCATAAACAGAACATACCTCATCAGAAATCATAGAGATGTCATAACGACATCCTTTACAATACCTGGGGCTTATATGTGTTGCGATAAGATTTTTGACACTATACTTTTGTGCTACTTCCGCTAAATCATGAGCAGTTGTATG
>JALSQA010000069.1 GCA_026985685.1 Campylobacterales bacterium
TACAGATATAGGTGATAAGGTTAGAGGTTTACTTAAAAGTACAGGTAAATTTGAAGTACGTCGTGTGGATATGGTTGGACCAAAAGTAGGTAATGAACTTAGAGAAAAAGGTCTTATGGCAATGGTCTTGTCTATATTGACGATTTTGATCTATGTTGCTTTTCGCTTTGAGTGGAGATTTGCTGTTGCTTCAATCTTTGCTTTAGTTCATGATGTATCTATCGCTCTGGGTGCGATAAGCCTTTTTCAAATCGATGTAAATCTTGATATTTTGGCTGCTATTTTGACTATACTTGGTTATTCGTTAAATGATACTATTATTGTATTTGACCGTATCCGTGAAGGTATACAGGAGAGTAAAATTTATGACTTATTTAAAATCATAAATGAATCTATCACCAAAACACTCTCACGTACAACATTGACTTCACTTACAACATTTTTTGTTGTTTTGACACTTTTCTTGTTTGGTGGTGAGATTATTCATGGATTTGGTTTTACGATGCTTGTAGGTGTTGTAGTAGGTACTTATAGTTCTATTTTTATAGCTTCACCATTTCTAAAATGGCTTGGTTTTAGTGTAGAGAGTTACAAAAAAGCTTTAGCCGAGAAAGAGAAAAGAAGAATAGAAAAAGAGAAAATGCGTAAGCAATTTGAGGGTGGCGTTGTTTAACGCATAATCAACAAAAGAGGAATTTTTATGGATTGGGGAAAAGTCGTATTTATCTTTTTTGCTTTGATGAGTCTTACAACGACCGCAGGGTATTTATATGATCATAATACAATAGCACTGTTTATCGCTACAAGTATTAATCTTGTTTCAACATTACTTAAAATCGGGGTAAAAAATATTCTCTCAGCAGAATTGTTTGCCTCATCGCTGGTTGCAGATTTGCATCTTATTCCAGCATTTTTATATGAATTGCTTGCAAACAATACCAAAGCAGCTATGGCTATGGCTATTGGTGCGGTGATTGCAAATATCTTTTCCATGGCATTGGTGCTTGTGGAAGCTTCAAAAACATCAGAAGAATTTTAATGACTCAAACAGATCTTATGGTCTGTTTGTATGTTATATCAGGAGTAAAAAATGGAATATAATCCTTCCAAAATAGAACAAAAATGGCAAGAAATCTGGCACAGAGAGAATGCTTTTGAACCAAAAAACAGTAAAGATTTGCCTAAAAAATATATCTTAAGCATGTTTCCATATCCAAGTGGTCGTATTCATATGGGTCATGTAAGAAACTATACTATATCAGATGCGATTGCCAGATACTATCGTCAGGAGGGATTTAATGTCCTGCATCCTGTTGGCTGGGATAGTTTTGGTATGCCTGCTGAAAATGCTGCTATCAAACATAAACTCCACCCCAAAAAATGGACTTATGAAAATATAGATTATATGCGTAAAGAGTTGGCATCGTTGGGTTTGTCATTTTCAAAAGAGCGTGAATTTGCTACATCTGATCCACTATATACAAAGTTTGAACAAGAGTTTATCATCAAGATGTATGAAAATGGACTCTTATATGAAAAAAAGCAAAATGTAAACTGGTGTGAGACTTGTCATACTGTTTTGGCAAATGAGCAAGTAGTAGAGGGTTGTTGCTGGCGTTGTGACAATGAAGTCAAACAAAAGCAGATGCCAGGTTACTACATCAAGATAACAAAATATGCACAGGAGCTTTTAGATGATCTCAAAAATCTTGAGAGTGGATGGCCTAAACAAGTTTTGACTATGCAGGAAAACTGGATAGGCAGAAGTGAAGGTTTGGCATTTAATCTGAAATTAGATGAAAGATCTTTAGAAAAATTAGATCACAAATTTGACTCTTTTGATGTATTTACAACAAGACCAGACACTATCTATGGTGTAAGTTATACTGCCCTTGCTCCTGAACATGAGATAGTCAAATATATAGTAGAAAATAATCTTTTAGAACAAAGCAAGATCGAAGAGATCAAAGCTATGCAAAAAGTAAGCGAAAAAGATCGTGCCTTAGCAGATAAAGAGGGTGTAAGTTTAGAGATAGAAGTCTTGCATCCACTTACAAATGAAAAGATACCTGTATGGGTAGCTAACTTTGTACTTGCTAGTTATGGTGGTGGTGCTGTTATGGCAGTTCCTGCACATGATCAAAGAGATTATGAATTTGCTTCAAAATATAATCTTCCTATAAAAGAAGTCATCTCAAATCCAAACAGCAATCTGCAAAAAGAGGCTTTTACTGAAAGTGGTGTTTTGGTAAATAGTGGTGAATTTAATGGATTAAAAAGCCAAAAAGCCAAAAAAGCTATTATTTATCATTTTGAGCAAAATAGTTTAGGTAAAAAAGAGATCAATTATAAATTAAGAGACTGGGGAATTAGCCGCCAAAGATACTGGGGTGCTCCTATACCTTTTGTTCATTGTGATAGCTGTGGCTTGGTACCTGAGAAAATTGAAAATCTTCCTATCACTTTACCTGATGATGTAGAAATCACTGGTGAAGGAAACCCTCTTGATACTCATCCTTCTTTTAAAGTATGTAAGTGTCCAAAGTGTGGGAAAGAGGCTAGGAGAGAGACTGATACTATGGATACTTTTGTACAGAGTTCATGGTACTTTTTGCGTTATTGTACTCCAAATGATAAAAATAAGCCTTTTGAAAAAGAGGATATTGATTACTGGATGAGTGTTGATCAGTATGTTGGTGGTATAGAACACGCGATTTTACACCTTTTGTATGCTAGATTTTTTACAAAAGCACTTAGAGATTTGGGTTATATTGATATAGATGAACCATTTGAAAACCTTTTGACACAAGGGATGGTTTTAAAAGATGGTGCAAAGATGAGTAAATCAAAAGGAAATACAGTTGATCCAGATGCTTTGATCAGTGAGTATGGAGCAGATACGGCACGTCTTTTTACACTTTTTGCAGCACCACCTGTAAAAGAGCTTGAGTGGAATGACTCAGCAGTTGAGGGTGCATTTAAATTTATCCGGCGTTTTGTGGATAGAGCAGATCATGTTAATAGCAAAGATTTGCCAGAATTTGATCACTCTTTGCTCAGCAAGGATGAAAAAAATGCAAGAAAAAAGGTATATGAAGCTCTAAAAAAATCTAAAGATATCTATGAGACAAGAACTTTTACATTCAATACAGTCATAGCCGCTTGTATGGAAGCATTAAATGCCTTAAATGCTCAAAAAAACAGTGATGTATGGAGTGAAGGGTACTATATACTTCTTCATGTTCTTGAACCTATCATTCCTCATACTTGCTGGGAGTTAAGTGATAAGCTTTTTGATAGAAAAAACTTAAAACCAATCAAAATCTTAGAAGAAGTTTTTGTTGATGATACGATAACACTTGCCATCACTATCAATGGTAAAAAAAGAGATGAGATAGAGGTTGATAAAAGCTTAAGTAAAGATGAAATTCTGTCACTTGCAAAAGATAAAGCTTCAAAATGGTTAGAGGATAAAGAGATCATAAAAGAGATCTATGTTCCAAATAAATTGATAAATTTGGTTGCAAAATAGTGTTACGTTTAACTGTATTTATATTTTTAACTCTTTTTACTGTTTCATGTGGTTACAAGCCAACACTTATTTATACCCAAAATGTTCTCGGAGATAAGATCTATGTTGAAGTAAAAACAAGTTTACAAGATCCAGAGAACAGCGTTTTGATACGAGATAGCGTCAATCAGGCTGTAATCAAAAAATTTCGCTCTAAAATCGTACCCAAAAAATATGCAAATTCTATGCTATTTGTGACACTAAAGAAGGTCTCATTTTTGCCGATACAGTATGATAAGAACGGTTATGTAATCGCATACAAAACTTATGTGACACTTTCATCACGTTATGTGGATAAAAAAGGTCATAAAAGTATCATCACTTCTACAGGAGATTACGATTTTGCGATCGAATCAAATAGTGTGATATCAGATACAAAACGTTTTGAAGCGATTAAAAACGCATCTTATAAAGCTATTGATGATTTTATTTCAAAATTGTCAGTCAAAGGTATAAAAAGTGACAATAAATGACATCGTTAAAGAGACAATCAGAACACTCAATGCAAAAAGGATTATCTTAACGCCAGATAATTATCTGAAAACTTTTTGCCAAATAGCACAAAAGAGCGGTTTTAGCATACAAGAGTGCCATAAAAAAGAAAAGTTTATCAAAAAGTTAAATCCTACAATGCAAGAGGATATCTGTAAATATACAGTTAACTCCCTCGATGAACTTTTAACATATCTTGTATCAAGTCTTAATCGCCTGACTTTGGGGAATAGTGGCAAACAAAAACTTGTAACAATGACACTTATCAAACAGCTTTTAAGATTACTCGCACGTTCAGGTGATCTCAAAACAAGAGAATTGGCAAATGCTTCTTTGGAGCGTATTGAATATTTAGCAGATTTAAACTCTTTTGAAATTATTGCAGAAAAATTTGATGCAATTATTGCAGATGAGCAGAGTAACTATTTAGCAAGATTGCAACAAATCACTAGATCA
>JALSQA010000070.1 GCA_026985685.1 Campylobacterales bacterium
ACACTCACGACAAACGCCTTTGAAAATATCAAGCCATACCTACAGGGCAAAAACTTCCCACTGCTGTGGACGATGGATTATATTCTCGACTATGACAAGAATGGCAACGATAGATATATCTTGAGTGAAATCAACTGCTCATGTGTTGGCATCACGACGCAACTAGAACTTACAAAAGAAGTAGCAAAAGTATTTGAAAAGTAATTTTATACTTGACAATGGAAACTTTAGTCCCATCTTGCAGAGGTCTAGCTGAAGCAAGACTTTCAAAAAAACTTCTTAAATGCCATAAAATATTTTTTATGGCATTTACCTACTCTACTGAGATAAAAGAAGAGTCATCAGTATCAAAGTAAACTAACATAAACTCCTGCCAGTCATGTTCATATGCTAACTCTACAATATCTTCCTGGGGATAATGATCTTCTAGCAATATCTCTTCATCTTCGATAATCGATGGAATCATAATACCTTTATATCCATACTCTTTAGCAAAATTTATCTGCTTGTCATACTCTTTTTTTAATTTTTTAAGTGATTTTTTCATCAATTTCATCCTTTAAGAAAACAAAAATATTATAGGATAAATATATTTCATTATGATAACAGTTTAACTTTTTTTTAATGCTATATAAATTGTATTAATAAAAATAATATTTTGCCGATATGCAATTATCATACAGATCAACGCTATTAAGTTAAGAGATATAATTATTAGAAATGGAGACTTTAGTCCTATCTTGTAGGAGTCTAGCTGATGCAAGAGTTCCAAAGAAACTTCTTAACTTAATAATCTTGACCGTACCAACTAATATAAATAGTAGTTCATCTAAGGAAAAATATGAATAGTTGTTTCTTATCTATATCTTGTATTTACCAATTTATAAAAAACAATATATTTACCCTTCACTATACCAAAGAGCAAATGAGGCTACTTTTTAGTGCCAAATCTGGTATGATCGCTTCTGGTTTTGTTTTTCCTATTATCATATTTTTTATTTATAAAGGACAAATTGATTTTCATCTACTCGCAATCTGGGTTATTTTACAAATGGCTACATTTTTTCTACGCTGGTATATCAACCATAAAGCAGAAATGCTACCTCCAAAAGAAGATATAGCACTTTACTATAAATATTTAAAATGGTATCTTTTCACTGTCTTTATAAACTCATTTTTATGGGGGTTGTTGAGTCTACCTATATTTATGTATACTTCAGAAACTTATATACTTTTTTATTTTATACTTCTATGTGGTATGGCATCTGCTTCAGTTGCAACACTAGGAATGATACTTCATGCAGTTTACATTTTTGTAATCAGTATTATTTTGACAACTATCATAGCTTTAGTATTTATAGGTAGTACAAAGTTATACTTTGTTATGGGAATAATGTTTCTGTTTTATCTTATCATCATGCTTTTGGCAAGTTACAAAATGTATGAGACTATGCGTAAAAATATCCAACAAAAGTATGAAATTGAAAAATCACACAATCTGATTAATGATTCTATTAATTATGCAGCACTAATACAATCTTCCATCTTACCTGATGAAAATATTTTAAGAAATTTTTGTCTTGATAGTTTTGTTTATTGGAAACCAAAAGATACTGTTGGAGGCGATATTTATTTTATAAGACAAATCACTCCTGATGAAGTGATCATCATGATCATAGACGGTGCGGGGCATGGCGTGCCTGGTGCATTTTTGACGATGCTGTTTAAGGCTATTGAAGAGAGAATAGCAGCAGAGATTAAGAGTGGAATTTTAACACCAGATCCAGGTGAACTCCTCTCTTATTTTAACAAATCTATCAAAATCATGTTGAGACAGGAAAAGAGAAGTAGTTCCAATGCTGGATTTGATGGGGCAATTTTGTACTATAACAAAAAAACAAATCAATGCAAATTTGCAGGTGCAAAAACACCACTATATATCATCAATGATGGAAAAATGGAAGTGATTAAAAGTGATCGTAAAAGTGTTGGATTTTCACGAACAAAACTAGAACAAACATACACACAACATGAAGTTTCTATCAAAAAAGGTACAAAACTCTATATCACTACCGATGGTATCTTGGATCAGGAAGGAAAAGATGGTGACAGATTTGGAAAAAAACGATTTGAAAAATTGATTTTGGATATCTGTGACAAACCATTTAATGAACAATCTTCAGTGATTCAAAAGCAACTCTCCAAATTTGAAGGAACTTGTCAACAAAGCGATGATATTACTATCACAGGATTTGAATTTTGTTAAATATTACAGATATTTGCCGATATACAATAGAAGATATAAAAGGATAAAAATGCGTGATTTGATCATAAAAGAGACAGACAACAGCCCAGAAATCACTTTAAGTGCTACACTGATAGAGTTTTGTGGCAACTCATATCCTGAAAATACATTTACTTTTTATGAACCTGTACTAGAGTGGTTGCAAACAAATTTACCAAAACTAAATAATCATATAACAATCAATTTCAAAATGGAGTATTTTAACTCCGCAACAACCCAGATATTGTTTGATATATTAGATATCATTTGTGAACACAAACAAGAGAAGATGACAATCAACTGGTACTATAAAGCAGATAACGAAAATGGATTAGAAGATTATGAAGACTATGCAGATGAATTTCCAAATCTAAATATTCAAGCTATCGCTTTAGAAAAGGTAATGCCATGAGTTCTCCACAACGATTAGAATCATTGATGCTATGTCTGCAAATCGATGGAGAAAGGATATATCATTATTGCGGGAAAATCAATGAAGAAGAGATTGTCAAAAATGCCAAAGATATTGAACATATATTAAAACAAAATGGTGCAAGTCCAGATAAAATTCAAAATGTATTTGAACTTTTTGTTGAGAGTATGCAAAATATGCTCAACTACTCTTATGGAACTATAGAACTTGAAAACAACAAAAGAGAATCAAATTGTAACTTCTCTCTATCATATGATACACAAGAAAATAGTTACATACTAGAGAGTTGCAACCTAATTCAGGCAAAACAAAAAGAGACTATAGAAAAAAATCTTGCTCAAATCCAAGGACTGGATAAAATGGCACTAAGAAAGTTAGCAAGACAAAAAGTTCGTTCTAGAAAAGATACTCATGACAAAGGTGCAGGACTGGGGTTTATCATCATGGCAAGAAAAAGTCTAAAACCTATAGAAGTTAACTTTATACCACAAAACAATAACATATTTCGATATAGGCAAAAGTTGGTGATTTGAAAATGCACAACACAAAAACAGAAAATAAAACTAACTATTCGATTCTACTTAAAAAGTATGAACAACTCAAAAGAAGACATCAAAAGATTATCAAAAGAAGCGACAATCAGGCAAAAAGGCTCTTTGAATTAAATCAAAAATTAAAAAAGATGGCATATATTGACTCAATGACGGGGATATATAACAGAAGATACTTTTTTGAAACAGCGACCAATATGGTAGAATTTGCAAAAAGAGAAAATATACCGCTATCATTAGCAATCATAGATATAGATAAATTTAAAAAAATCAATGATACATATGGTCATGATATAGGTGATCATGTCATCAAAATGTTAGCAAGTCTTATTATAGATATGATCGAAGCAAATGACATTTTTGCCAGATTTGGAGGAGAAGAATTTATCCTTATGCTTCCTGAGAGAACATTACAGCAAGCATATTTATTTCTCGAACAAATCAGAGAAATTACCCAGGAGTGTACAGTTGATCAAAAAATAAACTTTACAATCAGTACAGGAGTAGTTGAGATGACACTTGAAAACGAAACACTTCAAAAAGCTATTAAAAGAGCTGATCTCAATCTTTATGAAGCCAAAGAACAAGGTAGAAATAGAGTTATTTATAGTTAAAACAACTTTCCAATTTTTCTAAATCCATACCAGTAAAGAAAACTTCCCAACACTAACACACCTGCAAAATAGTGCCACAAATCAAAAAAATCTGTTCCTCTGAAAAAGATACTTTCACATCCTTCAATATAGTAACGAAGAGGTGAGATCATAGAAAGAGCTTGAAAAGCTGGATGCATTGCATAAATAGGTGTCCAGGCACCGCTAAGAAAGATCATCGGCATCATGATAATCATCGAAAGTTGTGCGACTTGTAGAATATTTTTAGACACAGCAGCAACAAAAAGACCTAAACCTGCACTTGTAAAACTATAAAGAACTGTCAATAAGAAAAAAGCCCAAAATGATCCATTCATCGGCATATCAAATGCTCCAAAAAGCACAAACCCTACTGTCATCATCGTTCCAGCGACAACAATCAATACTTGTGAAAAACTCTTTGCTAGTATAGTGATCCGTGCATCAACAGGCATCAAAAGCATAATATCCCATGTCCCCTCTTCCTTCTCTTTGACAAATACCATAGCAGGAAGTAGAATTGAAAGCATCGTAATAACAGAAAGCAATTCACTTAGTGCCATAAAAGTATGATTATCGGCATTTTGATTGAAAAGTTTGTGTGATTTGAGTTCAACA
>JALSQA010000071.1 GCA_026985685.1 Campylobacterales bacterium
TTTTTTTGCACCTTTAAACGTAAATTTAAAAATTGGGTTTTTTGACAAAAATTGGCTTGAAGAGATTTCATAAACAACTTTATCACCAACTTTTGCTTCTAAGTGAGTAATAAAATTTGCTTCTTTCCCTTTCTTTTTTGCTACATCATAAGTAAGCATAGGATGTTTTACCATAACTTTTGCTTTTATTATTCCATCTTTTTCTTTTGCTTTTATTTTCATTAGTGTTCCTTTTTATTTCTATACTTTTTTATACTATTTGGATTTTAAAAATTGAAGATTAACCTTCACATCCACCTAGAGCAACTTCAAGACTTTTTGAAACTTTATAAAATTTCCCATCTTTTCCTTCAACAGCGATAGTAATTGCACCAGATTTTTTCATCTTGATTTTGATACCATAGTTAACTGGTTGCCCATCAGGTACTGTAAATACTGCTACTGCACTTTCTGGGTTAGAATCTTGAAATACTGCCACAGATTTTGCTTCTATATCAGTTTTAATATCAACAGGAATAGCACCACCATTACTAGCAACTTTTGGAACTTTTAATTTAATCCCTTTTTCTATATATGTCTGTTTTCCATAAAGAGCTTCAAGAGCAGAATCAACTGTCTTTGCTTTCCATGCTGCTGGCTTCTCTTTTCTGTAATCTAATGCACTCAAACTAGCTGGCAATACAGCAAGTGCCATAATACCAAAACCTATAAATTCTCTTCTGTTCATCTAAATATCCTTTCCTTGTTTTATAAGAAATGTGCCAAAATTATGACACATTAGTTATTTATAAATTATAAAAAGTAATTGTAAAATAATCGTGAAGTATAACTTTTACTTAGCTTTACTTACCATATAATCTACAGTTGCTTTTACCTCATCATCTTTTAAACTCATTTTTCCACCATGTGGAGGCATTGCACCTTTACCATTTAAAGCATTTTTATATACAGCTTCGATACCTTTTTTGGTAACTTTTGCCCAGGCTTCTTTATCTCCAAATACTGGTGCACCTGCTGCTCCACTATCATGACAAACTGCACAAGTTGATTCATATATAGCTTTTCCAGGTGATGCTTTAGCTTGTCCCTCTTCTTTTGGTAAATCTCTTGCAACAGACATAGGTGGTAAGAAATCTTTCATCTCCACTTTTATACGTGCGAGTTTTGGTTCACCCTGGAAACAATCTTTCATACAACGTGTACCATTTCCATAATTTTTATAATTATTAAAAAATTCACGTGCATTATCAAGCCCTTTTGGGCCATCAATTTTTGGCACAAACCCATCTTTGTTAGGCATAACAATTTTCATAAATTTTGCTCTATTTAGATCATAATCATCATCAAGCTCTTCACCATCAATTTTTAACTCATTGATTGAAATGATGTATGCACATAAAGCATAGACTTGATCATTTGTCAGACTAAGTGGTGCTGGGTGAGGCATACCTGTTTTAATGTACCACCAAAGTGTACTAGCTTGTGGCCAATAAGTACCAAAAACACGGATAGGTCCGTCCATATCAGGACCTGTTCTTTGATTTTTAAGTGTTTTTTGTCCTTCGTATGCATTTCCTTTTGCAAGTGAAGGATAACCTCCGCCACCTGAACCAAAATCACCATGACATACAACACACTTCTCTTCATAAAGATCGTCACCTTCTTCTACAGTACCGTGTCCTTCAGGAAGTCCTGTACCATCAGGCATGACATCAATATCCCATGCTTTTATCTCATTTGGGGTTGGTTTTCGACCAAAAGTAAAACCACCTTTTAATGTATCTTCATTCACTCTATATACAGAAGTTTTACCACTTTTTATAGGATATGTAACTCCACCATCAATTACTTTTTTACCATTTTTATAAGTATGTGATGCTCCAGTATCAGCAGCAAATGCCATTGTTGAAACTGTAGCCGCAGACAATACTGCTGAAATTAATACTTTACGATAAGACTTGAACATTGTTCACCTCCCCTTTTGCTGTAACTTCCCAAGTAGCAATACCATTTCTATGATATACTGATTCAACACCCATTACTTCTCTTTCATGTTTTACTGTAGGTTGGATATGTCCTGCGTCATCTCTAGCACGTGAAGATAAAAGCAACGGCTTGCCTTCATATTTGTACATATAACTAAATCTTGTCCAAGATTTTGGTAATACCAATCCTTTAAGCTTAGCTTCTGTCCAGTTTTTGCCACCATCAAATGAAATATCTACACCTTCGATAGTTCCCTGACCACTCCAGGCTAATCCTTGAATTTCTACTAAATCACCTTTTTTCAAATCAGTCCAAGGTTTTTCAGGACAAGGAGATGTAATAATAGAATTTACCTCTAAGGCATAAAAATGCTGAATAGCTTTTCCATCTGGTTTTAGTGCAGTATATTTTGCTGTCTCTTCTTTTGCATAAAATGGTTCTGATGCAAACTCTAATCTACAAAGCCATTTAACACATAAGTTTCCTTCCCAGCCAGGAAGCAATAATCTAATAGGATAACCTTGTTCAGGTCGCAATGCTTCACCATTTTGACCCCATACAACCATCGCATCATCTAAAACTTTATCAATAGGAACGGTTCTACCCATATGAGAAGAGTCTGCACCTTCAGCTAACATCCATCTAGCGTCTGGTTTTAATCCTAAATCTTTTAAAATTGTTTTAAGATATACACCTGTCCATTCTGCACAACTCATCATACCTTTGGCAAATTGTACTGAATTAAACTGTGGTCCTCTCCATTCAGGTCCACCATTTGCAGGACATTCAATAAAGTGTGTTCTAGTTACACTTGGATAACGCTTGAGTTGATCCATAGTCAATACAAGTGGTTTTTCAACCAGTCCATGAATCATCAAACGATGTTCATTTGGATCAATATGTGCAACACCGCCATGTGCACGACTAAAGAAAAGACCATTTGGTGTGATAATTCCCATAGATTCATGTATTGGACACATTGCTATAGAAGCTTGCCAGTTACCTGAAGATAGTAACTTTGTATTTCTTCTGATATTGTTATGTTCATATGCAGAAGGTATACCGTAACGATTTTTTGTCACGGGATCGCCAAGTGAAGTCCCCCACGGTTTTTCTTCCATAATCGCAGGATCATCTGCTAACAATGCAGAAGGTGCCACGATACCAGCAGCAGCAACAGCACTTACAGAAGCAGTTTTTTTGAAAAAATCTCTTCTGCCAGCAGATTCAAGTTTTTTAGACTCTTGCTCATTTGTCATTCATTCTCCTTATAATATTTATATTTTATATTTGCATACTTTACAAGTTACATTAGTATTTACTTATAAAATATGATATATTTAATATACAACACTAAATTATAGTGCAGCACTCTTATGAAATAATTAAATATTATTATTATTACTTTTTGTAGCACTAGAGGTTTTTTTTGTGTAACTATATGAAACACCTAAAATCTATTTTTAAGATAATAAATTTAAATATAAGAGTTATTATTTATATAAAATTTTATGATAGCATGTTTTTGATATTTATTTATGTTATTTATAAACTAAATTTTTGGAAAATCCCTAAAATAACATATTTATTATTCTTATTATCAATATAAAAAGGAATAATAAATCCTTCATGTTCTATATCTTTTATATCATCATCATCGAAATAAACTGAAGGTTTATATTTTTGCACTTTTGTAGGTAAATTGTATAAAACAGTATCAAGATAAAGTTTAAACTTTTTAGTTTCATTTATATCTTTTTGCATAAAATCAACCAAAATATTTTTCAACTGTTCTATAAATTCTTTACTGCACACAATTTGCATCAGTTTTCCTTGGCTTTAAATAAGTTATTTAAAGACTCTAAACTTTCATATAATGGCTCTACTATGTTGGTATTTTCTATATAGTTTTGCAAAGTCTGATGTAATTGTTTTTGATGTTGGAAAAAATCTTCTTCTAAGATTTGTACTTTATCTTTAGGTAGCATAGTGATAAACTCTTTAAGAAATTCTTTTTTAACTTTTACTTGAATTATCATATTTTTTCACTTAACATGACAAACCGTTATAATACGGTTTGTCATACTCTTTTAAAATCTATAGCGTAAAGATAATCTAATATCATCAGCTTTTTCAACAGGATCCATACCAAATGCTTTAGCTTGTGCCATAGTCATTGGTGTACCACCTGCACCAAAGAATCCTTGACTTCCTGTATAATCATAATCAAGTTTTGTATATCTAAGTTCAGCAGAAAAACCTTTCATAATTGGTTGAATATAGTAAGCTTCAAATGCTTTACCACGTACTGCCATTTTAGAACCTACCATTGTATCTTCTGCATATGTAAATGGTCTCCAGTATTTACTTCCATGGTTATACTCTAAACCGAAAGTACCATCATCAGTAAATACAACAGGCATATTTACACCTACCCAATAAGATGTACCACTCTCATCATCATTTGAACCTAGCATACCCTCTTTTTTTATAAAATTAGCAGCTGCTTGAGGATTTGCCTGTAATTGTCCAACCATAGTCTGTACAACTTGTGCTTGTGTTGCCTGAATTTGTGCTTGTGTTGGATTTGCTATATTTTGTTGTTGTAATGCTTGTTGAACACCTTGTTGTATAGCACCCATCATTTTATTCATGTCAAGTGTTTGGTAGGTATTATCTGGATGTGTTTTACTCCAGGCAAATGAAGCAAAGAACTTTGTACCATCAAGAAAATCACTGATACCATCACCGATTCCATCAACTAAAACAGAAATTCCTGCACCATCTTGATCACCCATTGTTTTCATACTTAAACCTTGATTTAAACCAAAACTACCATCATTGTTAATAGCTAACATACCGCTATTTTGTCCAGACATCATAGCAGGATCAGCCATCACAAATCCAGGAACATTAAATCCTCTGTAATATGTCGTCATAATTTTGTATTGTCCATCATTGTATGGTACAAAAATCAGTCCAGCTAAATCTATATCTTTTAAAGTAGTAGTATCTTTTGCATAATCACCCAATGTAGCAAACCCACCATCCATATTAAATCTTGCTCTTGCATTTGTCAAGCCTCTACCAAAACAAAATTTTAAAGACATTCCACTTACTGTAGTTAATTTATCAAGACCAAATTTAAAACTAGCTCCGTCAAATTCAACATTGATTAAATGCCCAAGTGGAGATTGTGGTTTTTGATCATCACGTAATGAAATCAAAAATCCATCTGTAGAAGGTCTTCTTCCTAATGAAGCTGTCCAGCTTATATCTGAACCTAAAAGTGAATCACTCATATAAAGCCAAAATGCTTGTCTTACTCTCACTTTATCATCAAGTAAGTTTTCATTCAATACCCAGTCAAAAGTATCAAATCCATAACCTCTTTGAGGGAAATTATTGTTTGCAGCATTTGAAGGTGACGCACCATAAGCTTTATTGAAAGATAGCTGTCCTTTAAAAATCATACTATTAGTTGGTGCATATGCCATATTTAACCAAAGTCTGTTTGACAATAGTGAACTATTTTTATGTTCTTTGCCAGACGCTGTAGTATATTTTAATTGATCAACCGCTGTTCTAAAATCAACATTCCATTTGATGTTATCAGTCGCATCATGAGCTTTTACTTTCAAAAGTTGTTTTTTTAAACTTTTAAGGCTTTTTTCTAATTTTGCAACTTTTTTTTCTAAATCAACTGAAGGTGCTTTTTTAACAACCTTAACTTCTTTCACCGCTTGTGCTTTTTGTACTGGTTTAATAACTTTTGCAGTTTTAGGTGTAGCAGGAACAGCTTTTTTAACACCCACTGGGTATGTTTTTGCCAATGGAATATTATCCAAATTTTGTGCATTAGCACTTGTTGTTACAATTGCAGCGGCAATTGACATAACAATATATTTTTTCATCTTTACTCCTTGTATTTAACTAAAAAATAGTTATGTAATTGTACTATTATGAAAGTTAAAGTTTAAAAATAAAGTAGAAAAGTAAGTATAATTTTTCATTATATATATCTAAAAAGTAACACGAAAAATATATGATGTGACTAAAAAGCCACATCATTTCCCCTGTCTATATAGCAGTAAGTGTAATATTTATTAAACTTACAAAAAGTATTATATTACAATTGGGATAAATATTATCTTAATTAAACTTTTTTTTGATATTATGTCGTATAACATATTTATACGAAGGAAACATATGCCAAAAATTCCACAGGCAATTACTATAGCCTATATTATACTTTTGGGTATTACCCTAGGGGCAGGACTATATGCTGGTATTGTTGTAGCACCTGTAACATTTCATAGTGAAATTTACTTGGGAACTGAACTACTTACACGTTTTCAAGAAGGTCTCATTATGACTGAAAATTTTGTAAGGCTTAGTTATCTTGTTGATTTTACATTAGTATGTGTTGCTCTTTATGAAGGATTTAAATGGAAAAACTTTGATAGAGATACAATAACTACTTTTTCAACTTTAGTTGTTTTATCAACAGGTTTACTATATGTACATTATTACATTCCACAGATATTAGACTTTCAAAAACAAGGTGAAAAAGTTACGCAAAGTAAAATTTTTGAAAATACTCATTTTGCTAGTGAACTTGATTTTAAACTTTTTGCTTTGGCACTTTTAATACTGCTATCAAGAAACTTATATCGCACTCTTAGGCATTGATACAAGTTTATCAAAAGATGCAAAATCATGTGCCTCATAAGCATCTAATGCACATCGCCCAATCATGACAGCATTATCTGAACAATAGATCAAAGGAGCAAGATGTAGTTTTGCTCCAAATTGATCACAAAGGTCTTGTATCTTTTGACGAAGATATAAATTTGCACTTGCACCACCAACTATAGCAAAATCCCTGATCTGTGATGATTGAAAAATCTTTTTTAATTTTTGTAACAAATGCCTGGTTGCCACTTTTTGAAAAGAAGCACAGATATCTGCTTTATCTTGTGTAGATAATTCGCCTAATGCTTCTATTTGTAATCGTACTTGATTTTTCAATCCAGAATAACTAAAAGCAATTTTAGGTGAATTTCCTAATGGTACTGTAAAATTAAATCTATTTTCATCACCTTTTTTGGCATATTCTTCTACTATTGGTCCACCTGGATAACCAAGACCTAACATTTTTGATACTTTATCAAAACTTTCTCCAAAACTGTCATCCATAGTTTTAGCTATCAGAGAAAAATTTTTATATCCTTTTGCATCAATCACTTGCGTATGACCGCCAGATACCAATAAAACAACTAAAGGAAATAAACTTTGTTTTTCAATAAATAGAGAATATATATGCCCATGAAGATGATTAACTGCAATTAATGGCAAATTTAATGCCAAAGAGATTGCTTTTGCCATTGTTACACCTTCAACAAGAGTTACAGCAAGACCGGGTGCATTTGTCACAGCAACAGCCTTTAAAAATGGGAAAAAATCTCTTGTTTGTTCTAGTATCTTAGGAAGTGCCTGGGCATGAAGTCTTGCTGCAAGTTCAGGTACCACTCCTCCATACACAGAGTGTTCTAACTCTTGAGAAATCTTTTTATGAAAAAGTATTTTTTTTGTTTTTATCTCTGTTATTGCTATTGAGCTGTCATCACAACTACTCTCTATGCTTAATATCATGCCCACTCCATAAATATTCACTTTCAACGTGTTTAAAAATAATAAAAAAGTGCTAAAACAGTATTTGTTTTGTGTTTTTTAGCTATTTTATCCTCTTGAAGCTTTAGATTTAGTGCCGTATTTGTGCTTAATTTACAGGTTATAAATCCCTCTATACTTCTTTCAATAATACTATCAGAAAAAAATCTTTTTTGAAAACTACTTCCCACTTTAAATCTTTGATAATTTTTAATAAATCCTATTTTAGAACCAATAGAAAACTTACTATCACCAGATAAATACAATGAAGGTTTAACCAATAGATAAAACAGCGATGATTTTGTGCCATATGACACACCGCCACCACCGCCTAATCTAAAATATAACTTTTTATCATGAACTCTTTGTAATCCAATATTTACACTCCATGAATAAGGTTTGAAAAATATATCTCTTTTACTCAAAGATGAAATCGAAACAAAATCAAATTTATTGATTTTAACAGATTCATTTTTTCTTTTTTGGATATCTAATGCAAAAAAATCTATATAAGCACCTTGAACAAAGCCATTTTCTAAATCATAAATATCAGTAAAAGCAGGTTTTATACTAAAACCAAACATTTCATCTGCTCCACCATAAAATGTCACTTTAGCACTTTTGTGTCCTAAAAGAGGATTTATAGGCTTTTTTATTTTATATGGTGGGATTTTTGCCAAACTACTTCTGCTTTTTAATAATCGCATCAATGTTTTTATATAATTTTTCTTAACTAATTTATGATGACTTCTTTGGTGTTTTAAATAAGCTATTGCCAAATCAAGTGTATATATTTTTTGCAATTCATTCAATTTATCAAGTAATGATAAATCATAATTTTCTATAAAGTTTTTTGTTAATGATATATCTTTTATATTTTTTACAATAGTTTGCATCTTTTTTCTTTTAGAGGGTCTAAAATGAACACCATCAATAAAATCATGCTCTTTTACTTTTCGTATTGTATCTATTGGAATTGCTTTATATGAAAAATCTTCTACCAAAGAAGCATCACCTCTTGCAGATTCTAAAAGCCACAAAAGATTATAAGAACAATTTTTAGTAAAAAAGTAATAATCTGTATATCTATTTTTAAGTTCATAGAGATGATATAACAATCTACGTATCTCTTTATGGTTAAGATTTAAACTATACTCCCACATATCACGCTGTTCCATGTGAGTATACTCTTTGATCTTTTTATAATAAGGCAATACAGAATAATATCCCCTGTACCCACCCGTTAAACCATAATATGCAAATAAAATGCCATTATTTTCTCCAGTTTGAGCAGCATAATTAATCGCTTGAGAAATAAGTGGTGTGCTAATATTTGAATCTACTCTTAAAAAAGTATGACCAAACATAGAAGCAGGAGAATTCACATGAGCAGTAGGGAAAATAAGACTCATATGATTTGGAGGATTGTTTTTAAAAAGTTTTTCAAGTTTTTCACATGAAGTGAATTTATATGTAGCAAAAAGTTTAGGTATTTTCTCTTTTAGCCAGGCAATTCGGGCAGGATATCTGCATAACATATCCATATCTTTTGCTTTAATATGTTCTATCGTCGCATTTAATTCACTTTTGGGACTTTTATATCCATCTGATGCAAGGAAAAATGAAGAGTCATCAATCTCGCTTTTACCATCTTTAAAATGTAATAAGATATGCCAATATGGATCATTTGAGAGTTTTTTGATTAAAGAATGTTCGTCACTAGCAAGAACATAGGAGTAGCATAAAAGAAAAAGGATATTAAGAAATACCCTTTTTGTGTGCAAAAATTAACCTGCTATTTTGATAATAGAGTCAATAACCTCTGCTGAACTTACATTTTCACTCGCATATATAGCTGTGAAATTTGTTTTTAGTTTTGTTTCAAAAGAAGATTTATCTTTGATATTTAACATAGAAGCCAATGTATCAAGTGTTTCACCTTGCCCTGCTGCGATATCTGTTGCTAAAGAATCCATATTTTGTGCTACAAATTTTTCAACTTTTTCATTTGAAACAAGTAGTGTTGGTTTATCACATCCAAGTGTTCCTGAAGTAATACCAAAAGTTTGGTTTCCTGAAGTACCATTTGTTGTTACAGCGATAACTTGTTTAGCTACAGTATTTTGATTATCAATAATTACACTTCCCAGACCACAACCTGTGTTTGGATTTCTATCTGCATATACAGTAGTACTCAATGCTAAAACTGCCAATGATGTTACAATGATTTTTTTCATAATTTATCATCTCCTTTTTATAAAATTGAACATGATTATATAAAAGATTTAATTAAATAAAGCCTTATCTTTTTAAAAAAATTAAACTATTTCAAATGAATTAAATTTTTTTACTTTATCAAATTTTTTCAGTATTTGTTAAGCTAAAACATGTAAAATTCAAATTCTATTTTACTTATATTTTTTTATAAAAGTTTTTGCTTTATTGGCTAAACTGATTTTGTTTTCGGTCGATAGAGAGAAAACCCACATTGAAAGATGTAGGTAATATAAAAATAAAAAATGTAAAGAAAGAGGATATCATGACTGTTGAAGAATTAGAACTATTAGGAACACTTAGCGAACTTGATCTGGACAATCTTGACGATGACGCATTGGCATCACTGCTAGAAGAAGCACTAGAAGTAACGGATGAAGATCCATATGAAGCGATAACTTTTATCACAGAAAATAGTGAAATCAGTTATGAAGACCTTCAAAGAGTATATAATACTTTTAAAAAATAGGGATTAGTTGATTAGCAGTCGATATATTATCGACTGCTTTGCTGTAAAGAAGTATACTCTCTTACAGCAGCATCAATTTCATATACGTCATCTAAATTTTGAGGATTTATATCTTCAAAATACTGATATGCTTTTATTGTTCCTTTAGAGATATCCATAAAATTAATTTTTCCTTCAAAAAATGCTTCTATCCCAATCTCATTTGCGGCATTTATAACTACGCCACGGTGTGGATTTTGTAAAATATCATCTTTTATTTCCCAGATTGGATAACGATTTTGTTCAATTTTTCTAAATTCTAAATTACCGATTTCCAATAAATCTACACTTGGTAAAATTTGTTGCCTCACTTCTCCCAAAAGAGCATAAGCAATAGGTAATTTCATGTCTGCATTTGCAATATGTGCTGTGGTACTTCCATCTTTAAAATCAACCAAAGCATGAATAATCGATTTGGTTTCAATAATAGCATCAAGTTTATCTATGTTAAAGAGCCATTTAGCTTCTAAGAGTTCAAAAAGTTTATTGGTCATTGTTGCACTATCTATTGTTATTTTCCTACCCATTGACCAATTAGGATGATTGAGTGCTTCTTCTACACTAGCGTGTTGTAGCACTTTTAAAGGTGTATCTCTAAAAGAACCACCACTTGCCGTAATAATCATTTTATCGACAACTCTTTCCCCTAACAAATACCATAGTCCAAAATGCTCACTATCAATTGGTGTAATTTGTTTCATGTCAATAAATTTACCACCAACAACTAAGCTCTCTTTATTGGCAAGAGCCACTTTTTTGCCTTGAGAAATCGCTGTAATTGTTGGTTTAAGTCCAGCAAATCCCACTAAAGAATTTACAACTAATTGACTCTCACTCAATCCAATCACTTCTAAGATACCATCTTCACCTGCATAAATATTTTTGTGATTAACTTTATCTTTTTTGTTTGGATCAGCAATAGCCACATATGTTGGATGAAATTCTGCTATTTGGCTATTTAGTAAATCAAGATTATTTCCAGCTACTAAAACATCAACATTCAAATTGAATTTTCTTGCGATATTGAGTGCATTTACTCCAATAGAACCTGTGCTTCCTAGAACTATCAAGCTAAACCTCTAAGCAAAATCACCATAAAAATACCGGCAAAAAGATAGCCATCCATCCTATCTAATACCCCACCATGTCCTGGTAAAACACTGCCACTATCTTTAACACCCGCTTGACGTTTTAGATAACTTTCAAATAAATCTCCAAAAACCGATACAAATGAAACGATGAAAGAGATCAAAATCGCCAAAATTGGAGATACAAAAGAGAGTCCATAAAAAGTACCTGCTATTGTTGCTATCAAAACTCCACCAAAAACACCTTCCCATGTTTTTTTCGGAGAGATTTCACAAAACGGAGTTTTTCCAATCGCTCTACCTGTAAAATAAGCTCCTGTATCTGTAAGTGCAACAACAATCACTAGCCAAATCACAGCGTCCATACCAAAGCCTTTATACAAAGCTAGTAAAAATAAAAAAGAGGCAGTAGGATATAAAAAAACATATAACCTTTTAAAATCAATATCTCCTTTATAAATCATCCAAGACGACAATGTAATCAATACTAAAAAAAGTAAATCATCAGGATTACTGTAAAATAACGAGATAAGCCATAAAAGAGCAGCATAGCCATAATATTCATTTCCTTCAATAGCAAATAATTTCATCGCTTCATAAAATGAAAATAAAAATGCTATGCCTAAAAATAGCCACATGACTAAATAACTATCAATCCAGCCAACAAAAAATATAAGACAAATAAGCACAGCTCCTGTTACAAATCTATCTTTATCAATGTTTTGTAATATCTTTTTAATTTTTTCCATATATTTACCTTATCCTAGGATAAGGACATGATACTTTATTGGTACTTAACAAGTAAATAAGCTTATATATTAAGCTCTAATATCTAAGATATGATAAGGAAGACTTTCATAAAGTTCATCTTCAGAAGCTTTTTTTCGTATATTTTTATAATGTGCTAATGTTTCTTGTTCTTTTTCACCTGTCTCTTCTTCTGTTCGTTCTCGATTGTGCTCTTTTTCGGGATCAACTTCCACACTTTCAATCAAATCATCTACATCTTCAACCATATTTGTTTTTTCATTTATACGTGCAGCTGCAATAACATTTTGGAAATCAACTCTTCCACGGTAGTCTGTTTGCTTGGATGCAGCAACTTGCATATTTTGATTGGCATAGGTAATAGCATCAAGTGGTGTTATAGGCATACTCTATTCCTTAAAAACCTTCATCGTATCATAATTGACATAATTCACATTTGCACCTTCACGCATTTTGACATTGCGTCTTTGGGTATAATCTACCATATATGAGCCATCTGAAATAGCACTAAATTGAACACAAAGTTTAGCCCCAAACTCTAAAACAGATAAAGGAGGTAATTTTTTTTCATTTGTTATTATAACATGAGTAGAAGGCATATCTTTTAGATGCATCCAAATATCACTCATTTTTGCTGATTTTAGGAGAGATATGTTACCTTTTTCATTTTTACCTAATCTAATTTTATACCCTTCTATAAAAAATGTTTCTATATTTGCATCTATTTTAGATCGCTTTTTTTGTGCTTTTGCTTGCTTTGGGAGATAAAGGTTCAATTCATCAACACTTTTTGCAGCAAAAATCGCCTTTTTTAAATTTTCCAAAAAAGTTATTTTAGAAATAATATTTTCTCTCTCAATATAAGTAAATTTTGCTTTTTGTTTAAGTTTTTTTGCACGTTTAAATAGTTCATTAGCAGCTTGAGAGGGTGTTTTTGCCTGTGATGGCAAAACTATTGTACGCTCATTTCCTTCATAATCATTTACCGTAATCTCTTTTTGATAATTTTTCATCAAATGTAAATGAGAAAGCAATAAATTTCCATTTTCTGTTAAACTTTGACTTTTTTGCATCAAAAGTGATTCATCTTCTATCTTTTCTAAAATATTTTGCAGTTTTTTTAATCGTTTCAATACAATCTGCTCTTTATTTTTCTTTAACGCTTTAAGTTTTATTTCCTCTCTTCGCACATATTCATTTATTAAAAATGATGACAAATCTTCAATTGGTTCAATATCTTCTTTAAATTCTCTTGCTGGCAGTGGCAATAATCTGACACCAACTTTTACTTCACGAAAAGATGTATGTATATCAATATGACGATATGCTTCTAAAATAATTTCATTTTCATCTAATATAATAATATTTGTATTTCTTCCTGTAAATTCAAATTGTAAAATAGTACGCTGTGCTTTATATTTAGAAGAGGAGTTGGCATACATTCGCAAGATACGATTTGATTTTAAAACTTCTACCTTTTCTATCCTGGCATTAACAAAACGTTTTTTTAAAACAACATCAAATGGAGCATTGTACTGACGTACTTTTTTATAGCTATCTTTTTGAAAGATATAAGCATCGCCACGTTTCATATCAAAATAATATACCTCATCACGATCAAAGACAATTTTTATGATAGTGTCTTCAACACGTTCGATAACATTGATTTTTCTATAAGTAGCAAGTTTTTGGGCAATTTGGAGTAAATGTGTTCTTTTCATTCAAAGCATGGTAGCAAAAATACCTTGTTTTTGAATGCAAAAGAAAGAAAACCCAAACTCTTGACAGAATTTGGGCAAAAAAAGATTTCTTTGTATTATACCATTTCTAGTTGAAAGTGTTCCCTAACAGTTGCAATAAAGCTTTGTCTATCTAATCCATATTCATCTACAAGTGCTAAAGCGTCTTGAATACTTTGCTCAATATCCATAGATTTTGTTGTAATTATTGTTTTTACAATTTGCAATATCTGTGCATACTCTTTTGTATCATTTTCTGCATTTTCTGGATTATGTAAATGTTTAATTGCATTGTACATCAATGGATCAAAATTCCACTCTTGTAATATAATAGATGTTACTTCTTCGTTAGTTATTCCAAATACTTTTTGTTCTAATGCTTCGATATCTTTAGCTGACTTTGCCTGTTCAATCAAACCTTTAAATTCATCTTTTTTGTTATGTTCAATAACCATACTAGAGAGTACAATTTTTCCTATCTCCATTAAAAATGATGGTAGAGTTAAAATATCAAGTTTTGCTCTTTGTCCTTTGTACCATTTATTTACAAATGCATTTTGTTGCTCAGAAATAGCAGCAAAATCTTTTGCATCTATACCATATGGAGATAAATCAAGATCAGGTTTTTTTTGCAAAAATGAAGAAAATGCAAATCCTTTAACTGTCTCCATGCCAAATATAGAAACTGCTTGCATAATGCTTTTTATTTCTCTGCTAAAGCCGTACAATGGGCTATTTGCAGCTTTCAATATATTTGTAGTGGTCATAGGATCACTTTGCACAACTTTTGCCAAATCACCAATAGAACCATCAGCATCATTACATACAGCCATAACTTTTGTAACTGTATCATCAAGAGGAGGAAACGCTTTTACTTTATCGAGAATCATATCTTTTGTCATTATCTA
This sequence comes from Campylobacterales bacterium, assembly GCA_026985685.1. Taxonomy (GTDB): domain Bacteria; phylum Campylobacterota; class Campylobacteria; order Campylobacterales; family QNZT01; genus QNZT01. Next base: position 14,945 of record JALSQA010000071.1, read on the forward strand.
TACCTTTGTCCAAATTTTTTCTTGTACACATAATCGGCAAATATAAAAATCTATTTAGCCAAAAATTCTATTAACATAGGTTTATGATCAGAACTGTTTATCTCATGAATTACCTGTGAATTTTTAAAAGTTAATCCTTTGAAAAATACATGATCTAACGGAAATGGGAAAGGTTGTTTTAGATGCTTGTTGTCTTCAAATTTCACAGCTTCAAACCCGCATTTAGAAATTAGTTTTTCTAGTATTGTCATACGTTTTTTATTCCATGTATTAAAATCACCGCATAATATCATGGCATCATCACAAGAGAGAGATAGCTCTTCAATTTGTTCTATTTGTTTGAGAAATTTTTTAATCTTTACAAAATTAATCATGTGTACATTTGTAACATATAAAGATTTAGCATTTTGCAATGTATATTTTGTCTGCAATGTGATCTTTGGTGTTTTTATAATTGGTTCTACCTCTTTAGTAGTGTAAGCATTGTAATCTATGATATCACCTTTTGCGGCATTTATTAAACCATACAGATTATCTTTCCACATAAAATTTGGGAAAAACCCATAACCATACTCATCTCTCTTATCTAAGATACTTTGATGATTCATCTTTTGATACTCTTGAAATAAAATAATAGAAGGGTCATAACTATTCAATATTTTGGAAAAATCCTGTAACCACTCAAGAGAATGATTGTTCTTATGAACATTCCAGTTTAAAAGTGTTATTTTTTCATCTAATATTTTTTTATTTGCTCTATTTTTTATCGTAACTTGCCGTTGTGTATCTTTAATATGCCAGGGCAAATATTCTCTATACATTGATATATCCTTCTATAATGCTGGTGAAAGCATCTTAAATATATTTTCAAATAAAATACGAACTCGATTACCTTTGTGTAACCCCTCCCTAGAGACTACTAACAATTCCTGCATCCACTTTTTCAATACATCGATATCCTCTTGTGAATAGAAAAAACTTACACTTTCATAATTATAAAAGAAACTACGTTCATCAAAATTACATGAGCCCATAACTGCAAAACTCTCATCTACTATAATTAATTTAGCATGAAGCATTCTATTTTTATACAAAAAAACACGTATACCTTCATCTTGTAATTGTCTCAAAAAGCCATTACGTGCTATATCCAATATCTTATGATCAGACATATCTGGCACAATAATAGTGATATCAACACCTCTGTGTTTAGCAACTATTAGTGCATCCATCATAGTTTGATCAGGTGCAAAATATGGTGTAACTATACAAATCTTTTTTTGTGCTAAAAAAAATCCATACATCAATGCTTCATACAATGCATCACTTTTCACATCAGGTCCAGATGGAACTACCTGTACTAAACTTTTATTTTTTATATTTTTTTGCAAAACATTTATGTTTGTATTCAAATGATTATGGGTTGTATAATACCAGTCAAATGAAAAAATTTCCAAATAATATCGTATAGCTTCCCCATAAAGGACAAAAGAGAGATCCTTCCATAATAAGGCATGATCTTTTGGAGAAAGATACTCTTTTGCGATATTCATGCCTCCACTCATAACTGTAGTATTATCGATAATGATCATTTTACGATGATTTCTCAAATTTATTTTAAAATCAATAGGATGGCGTTTAAAAGAATTAAAAAATTGACACTCTCCACCTGCATTGATCAATGGAATTAATAAATCTGAATACCATTCTAGTTTCATTGAACCTAGTGCATCAACCAGTAATTTTACTTCTACTCCTTGTCTTGCCTTTTTAGACAAAATATCAATAATATCTTTTGTTACACAATCATCACCAAAAATATATGTAGATATATAAATAG
>JALSQA010000072.1 GCA_026985685.1 Campylobacterales bacterium
ATCGAGTTGGCATTGTTAGGTATAAGTTCTACCGATACAAAACCAAAAGAGATAGAAGTTATATCTGATGATAAAAGATTTATAGCAGATATAAATATAACCAAATACTACACTCAAGGTTTTGTAGATATGGATATAGTCGTCGAGACAAACAATACACACCCTAAAAACAGTAAACCTATCCGACTTACAAGAAGGAGTTTACAAAGATTATGAGAAAAAATAAAATCAAAAACATAACTCTTGATGGGACTAAAGTCTCCATTTCCAAAGATACAAAATGCAAATGCTGCTTTAGCTTCATCAAACTATTTAAATCACTATTTCTTTTAAGAGAGGATGGAGCTAAAGCACCATTTCCTGTACACTATCATGAAATTACAATACCATTTACAGTGCGTGGTGGTTTTTCTATGATTGAACTGATATTTGTGATAGTAATTATAGCTATATTAGCAGGTGCTGCAACAATGATCATGCCTGATAATAGATTATACAGTGATACAAATTTTATCATCCAAAAAATCAAGCAGACTCAAAACAGTGCACTTTTATATGATCATTTTGATTTTAACAGCGATGCGTGGAGATCAAAAGAGTACAACGATACTTGTCTAAAACTTGATAAAAACTCTTTTATATCTACTGAAAAAGCTACTAATACTCCAAAACATTACAAACTATCACCACAAACCTCACTTAGTTCATCTGTCCAGAAAATATGCTTCGATAATCTTGGTCGTCCATATAAAAACAACTATTTATTAAATAATTTTTTAAATCAGCCGATAGAGTTAAATATAACCTATAAACAAAAGACAAAAAAGTTAGACATATTGCCTTATTCGGGAATGGTTATGATTAGAAAGTGAATTTGAGAGGATTAAAATGCCAAAAGAGAGTATCTATTTTATAGATTTAAAAGATAACAATACTTTTTTATTAACTCCTGATAATCAAATTCAAACTGATTTTAAAACTAAACCTAAAAAAGCTATAACTGCTACAAGACTCAGCTATGATGATATAATCATACATAGTTTCAAATTAGATAAAAAATATACGCAAGATGAGTTAGCATTTCAGGTTGAACTTAAAATGTATGAAGATTTAAATTTAGATCTTCAAAAAGTATACCATATCTCATATATCCAAAAACCAACACAGATAGAAGATACTTACCTTATCGAAGCATTTGCTTATGATATAGATGCTATCAAACAAAAGTATGAAAAAAATCTAAAATCATTTAAACATATTGATTTTATTGCTGCACCTTCATTGATTTATCAGACACTATATGAAAACAAATATCTGCAAAAAAACAGTAACGATGTTTTTATATATATAGATAAAAGTGAAGCATTTGTCAGTTTTTATAAAGATGGAGCATATATCACTTCAAAAAAAATCAAATCACTTGATATAATGGCAAATGAATTAAACAATAAAAACATAAACTATACTTCACAGGAGTTAAAAGAGATACTCCAGACAAAAGGTATAGATAAAAACCAATATGATTTAAGTGAATATTCTCTATATGAATATCTTCATGAAGTATTTGAAAATATATTTTCAACTGTCAAAAATATCGCCCTTCATAGCAGAAGTATTTACCAGTTTGAAAATGTTGATAAAGTTTATATTTATGCCAACAATCAACTATTAACATCACTAAAACCGCTAGTACAAAACTATCTTCAAGAAGCTACTATTCATCCACTTTTTGGCAACTTTGATCAAACAAAATCCAACTTACTTGATCTTTTATCAGCATACTACATACAAAATAAGATAGCAAAAAATGACCTTCAGGAAAATCTGACATTTTATAAGAAAAAGACACCTTTTTATAAGAGGGAAGTAGGAAAATTTACACTTATTGCAACCGCTGCTCTGGTATTAATAGCGATCTACCCATCATATAAACAATACCAAATCTATACACAAACACAAGAAAATCAAACATTACAAGAAAAATATGACCACTTAGTACAAACAACAAAAAAACTAGAGACTAAAGATAAAAAAATCAAAAAAGAGATCAAATCATATAGTAAAAAAGAAAAAGAGATAGATCAAAAATTTGCAAAACTTCAAAAGGTCACACAAAAGTTACTGGCATTAAAAACAAAAGACAATAGCTATACAACAATATTCCTCACAGTCAATCAACTATTACAAAAATATCATCTAAGCCTTTCACAAGTAAAACAAACAGGTGAAAGAAGTTTAGATCTTGAGATATATTCAAAACAAAGCAAGAGAGATACAATCGCACTTTTTATGCAAGAACTTTTGGCAAAAGGGTATAAAAATGTATCTTCAAATGAAATCACACTAAATGATGATACCTATAAAAGTATCATAAATATACAAAGATAAAAAGATGACAGTTATAGAAAAATTTGAAAACCAACTATTACAGATGCCAAAACCACAATCAATAGCATTAGCTTTAGCTCCTGCTGCACTTGTGCTTACTTTTTTGTGGGTAGACACATTACCAACGCAGGATGAAGAATACGATCAACTATTGCAACAACAAGCACAGTTAGAGAGAAATATTCAAAGAAAATCACCAAGACATATAAAAGCAAAAATCAAAAAAGATAAACAAAAACTTTTAACATTAAAAACAAAAGTAGATAATCAACAAGATGATTTAAACTTTTTATATGCCAAATTAAGCAATCTTGAATTAAATGGATTTGATGAACTTAAATGGACACTAGCACTTAAAAAAATCCTCAAAAAATCACTAAGTCTACACTTAAGCATAGACCATATCAAAAATAACAATTCACAAAAAAAAGATAAAAACAAAACCATACTCCCACAAAAATATGTTGAAATCGCAGGTAAAGGTAAATATGGCGATACTTTAAAATATTTAAACTTTATAGAAAGTAGTAAGTTTCTTTTAAAAATTCAAAATATAAACCTAACAAAACTTGATGATAAAGATGAGATATCCTTTAAAATAAACTTCACAATATATGGAGTAAACCTATGAAATATCTAATAGCATTGCTCATACTATCTGGAGTATCACTCTTTGCAAACAATCCAAAAGTTGAAAAGATAGATAAGCTATTAAAATCATTACAGCAAAACATGACAAAATCACCAAAAACAAATCTAAATATAAACTATGACCCATTTTTCCCTAAGAAAAAGAGAATAACCCATACAAGGAAAAACACCACCCAAAAATCAGGTAAAAATACTCATTTCAAACCATCACTTGCCATGATACTTAACAATAAAGCTTTTATAAATGGAAAATGGTATACAAAAAACCAAAAAGTGGCACACTATATGCTAAGTGAAATACATGAAGATTATGTCGTATTAACCAGAGGAAAAAGAAAAGTGCGTATTTTTATCAATAATCCTCAAAATAGACTATTAACCAAAGAGGAACACTAATGAGAATTTTAATATCTATCTTTCTTTTTATTGCTATTTCACTTCAGGCAGATTGTCGTTCACAATCATTTTCACTGAAAGTAAAAAGTACAAAAAGATCACCAGGTACAATCATGCATATACTTGAAAATCTATCCAATGCATGTAAAATGAATCTAATTTTTGAAGATGAAAAAAGCCGTCAAATTGCACAAAAAAAGATAAGCTACATCAACACTCACAATATATCTTTTGATGCTTTACTTGATCTGCTTTTGGGTGAAAATAACTTAAACTACACTCTCACAGATTCTAATACTTTAAAAATATCATATCTTAAAACAAAATCTTTTTATATCGATTATGTTAGCTTTAGCAAAAGAAGCAGTACCACTACAAAAAAAATATCAACAGGTACAGGCGATAGTGGCAATGGAGATGTCACAGTAAATTCACAAAGTGATTTTCAGTTTTGGAGTTCACTCAAAAAAGAGATAGAAAATATCTTACACAGAGATGGTGATAAATATACACCAACAGAAACTACTATCAACCAGGAAGCAGGTTTGATCACAGTAACTGGCACCAAAAAGCAGTTAGACAGAGTTTCAAAATATATATCAAAAATGATGAAAAGATTACACAATCAAATACTCATAGATGCCAAAATAATTGAAGTAACTTACAATAACGACCAGACAACAGGTATAGACTGGAGTAAATTTCAAGCAACTTTTGCTGACTCAACCACAGGACAAAAAGGTACAAATATCATCAATACTTTAAAACATCCAAATTATTTAGTTGGTTACAATTTTGATATGGCGGGACTGTTAAAGTTTTTACGAACAAAAGGAAAAGTCAATGTCGTATCAAATCCAAGGATTTTAACACTTAACAATCAACCAGCCGTTATCAATGTAGGTGAAGAAAAAAACTACAAATATACAACAGGAACACAAACAACCACAACCAATGGCACAGTACTGCAAGAGCCACAGTTTGAAGTTGGTTCAACTTTTGTGGGTGTGACACTAAGTATCATTCCTGAAGTTACCAAAAATAACTATATAATCCTAAA